>JASFEC010000105.1:0-7694 GCA_050125045.1 Gammaproteobacteria bacterium
CCTCGGCTTGCGCCGGCTTGCGCGCGTCCCGGTCGGCCGCTTCCGGCTGAATCACGATAATGCGGGTCAGCGTCCCCCGCCCACTCAGCGCCGGCGCATATTCACTGTGGTTCACATAATAGCGGGTCAGCCGGTCCGGGCCGCCCCCGGCGGCCCGCGTGTAAACGGGGGGGATAGCCATCAGCTGCTCGGGCGAGGGCGACGCGATCTCCGTGGCGGAGAGTTCCGGCGGCGGCAGTTCGGCCTGGCGGCCGGGCAAGGCGACGAGCGCGACCAGGGCCACCGATGCTGCCACTGCGAACCCGGCAGCGAGGCGTCCGACGCGGGAAGGCTTGCGGCCCGCCGCCAGAGCCGGCGCATCGGCCAGTTCGGCGCGGACCCGCTCGACGAGCCCGGCAGGCCGGTCCGCAGGCAGCTCGCCCCGCAACACGTCGCCAACGAGGCTGTAGCGCAGCACCGCATCCCGCAGCGCGGGATCGCGCGACATGCGGCGTACGGCCATCGGCACCTCGGCCTCCGGAAGCTCGCCGTCCAGCAGGGCGGACAGCTGCTCGTGCGCGTTCATCGTCATCCTAGTCCTCATTTCCCTGGCTCGAGCAGGGGCTTCAGTCGCTTGTCTATGGCCTCGCGGGCCCGAAAGATGCGCGACCGCACGGTGCCCACGGGGCAGTCCATGGCGCTCGCGATTTCCTCGTAGCTCATGCCCTCGACCTCGCGCAGCACGATGGCGGTGCGAAGATCCTCCGGCAGGGCTTCGATCGCGTCATTCACGGTCCCTCGAATCTCTTCGGAGAGTGCCATGCCCTCCGGGGTGTCTTCCTCGCGCAGCCGGCCATGCAGCTCGTACTGGTTGGGGTCCTGGAGATCCAGCCCGAGGTCGTCAGCCCGGCGCTTGTTGGACGCCAGCTGGTTCTTGGCGGTATTGATCGCGATTCGGTAGAGCCAGGTGTAGAAAGCGCTGTCGCCGCGGAAAGCGGGCAGCGCCCGGTACGCCTTGATGAAGGCTTCCTGGGCGACGTCGAGCGCCTCGTCCGGGTCGCGGACATAGCGCTGTACCAGCTTGACGATCTTGTGCTGGTACTTGCCGACAAGGATGTCGAACGCCGTCTTGTCACCCTGCTGGACCCTCTCGACCAGCAGCTGGTCGCTGCTCTTCGTGCCCATGCGGGCGCGCACCTCGGACTCCCGGCGTAATAGCCGCTGGCATTCTAGCGCGTCCTCCGTGCAAACCGACAATTACCTTCATGCGCCGCCACTCGTCCTTGCTCATCGCATCACGCGGCAGCAGCACCCGCCAAACGGTGCCGCCGCGATCGAAATGCAGGAACACTGCGGCATTTGTGACCACGGAAGTACCCGTGAGTTCCACGCTCTCTCGGATATCCCCTATACGGGCACGCTGCCAACCGTCGGCTGCGCTCCAGGCCAGCGCGATCGTGCCCGGACCCAGCGGCTCGAGCGCCTGCCGGAGCGACCACGGCAGTCCGGCCAGGAGTGCCAGCAAGAGGCCGGCAGGCAGGAGGGAGAGCTGCACGGCACAGGCTGCGCAGATGTAACCCAGTGCAAGCCAGGAGGCCAGGGCGCGGGACGCCCCGGGACGGAACTCAATCAGTTCGTCGTAGACACTCCAGGACATTCGCCAGGGCCTCGTTGCCCGGGTCCAGGCGGCCGACGAGCAGGGCGTTGATCTCGGGGTCCTGCCACTCGAGCAGGTCCGCGAAAGCCGCCCGCTCGGCCGCGCCGGCCCGCGGCCAGTCGCGCTCCACGTAGCGCATCAGCAGCACATCCAGCTCGCGCATCCCGCGCCGGCAGCGCCAGCGCAGCCGTCCGAGCTCGCTCGACGTGATGTTGCCTTCACGAGATGACGAGGTCATCGGGGATATCCGGGGGTGCCGGGGAAATTCGGCTAGTGCTGCCGCTCGGCCAGCTTCAGCTTGATCTCCGCGATAGCCTGCGCCGGGTTGAGGCCCTTCGGGCAGGTTCGCGTGCAATTCATGATCGTGTGGCAGCGGTAGAGCTTGAAGGGATCCTGCAGGTCGTCGAGCCGCTCGCCGGTCGCCTCGTCGCGACTGTCGACGATCCAGCGGTAGGCTGCCAGCAGCGCAGCGGGGCCGAGATAGCGGTCACTGTTCCACCAGTAGCTCGGGCAGGCGGTGGAGCAGCAGGCGCAGAGAATGCAGGCGGACGGCTCGTTGATCTTCTCCTGGTCCTCCTTGGACTGCAGCCGCTCGCTGTCGGGCGGCGCCGGCGTGCGGGTCTGGATCCAGGGCTTGATGGAGGCGTACTGGGCATAGAAGTTGCTGAGGTCGGGCACCAGGTCCTTCACTACCGGCATGTGGGGCAGCGGGTAGATCTTCACGTCGCCGCCGACTTCCTCGATGGCCTTGGTGCAGGCCAGCGTGTTGGTGCCGTCAATGTTCATGGCGCAGCTGCCGCAGATACCCTCGCGACAGGAGCGCCGGAAGGTCAGCGTCGGATCGACCTCGTTCTTGATCTTGATCAGGGCGTCGAGAACCATCGGGCCGCAGCGCCCCACGTCCACCGCATAGGTGTCCTGGCGCGGGTTCTCGCCGCTGTCGGGGTCGTAGCGATAGACCACGAAACGCTTGACCTGCTTGGCATCGGCGGGCGCCTCGAACTGCTTGCCGGGGCGAATCTTCGAGTTGGCCGGCAGCCTGAATTCAGCCATGTCAGCTCATCTCCCTCAGTAGGTCCGCGCCTTGGGCGGGATCGGATCCGCGTCGGCGGTCAGGGTCTGGAGGTGCACCGGGCGATAATCGATGTGCACGTCGGCCGGGGCCGTGTGCCACGCCAGGGTGTGCTTCATCCACTGCTCGTCGTCCCGCTCGGGGTAGTCCTCGCGGGCGTGCGCGCCGCGGCTCTCTTTTCGGTTCTCGGCGGAGGCGATGGTGGCCAGCGCCTGGCCGAGAAGGTTGTCCAGCTCGAGTGTCTCGACCAGGTCGGTGTTGAAGATCATCGACCGGTCCGCCACCTTCACGTCGGCGAAGGACTCGGCGATCTTCTGCAGCTTGCCCACTCCCTCGGCCAGCACGTCACCGGTCCGGAACACCGCGGCATGCTCCTGCATCGCCCGCTGCATATCGAGGCGAATCTCCGCTGTCGAGCGGCTGCCGTCCGCGTGCCGCAGCTTGTCGAGGCGCCCGATAGCAGCTTCCCCGGCATCGGCCGGCAGCGGCGCATGGCGCATACCCGGCTTGAGCAGCGAACCGCAGCGCTTGGCGGCGGCCCGGCCGAACACGACCAGGTCGAGCAGCGAGTTCGAGCCCAGCCGGTTGGCGCCGTGCACGGAGACGCAGGCTGCCTCGCCCACTGCCATCAGGCCTGGCACCACATGCTCGGGGTTGCCGTCGCGCGATGTCACCACCTCGCCGTGGTAGTTCGCCGGGATGCCGCCCATGTTGTAGTGCACGGTCGGCAGCACGGGGATGGGCTCCTTCGTGACGTCGACGCCGGCAAAGATACGGGCCGTCTCGGCGATGCCTGGCAACCGCTCATGGATGACTTCGGGGCCAAGATGCTCGAGGTGGAGATGGATGTGGTCGCGATGCTCGCCGACGCCGCGGCCCTCGCGAATCTCGATGGTCATGGAGCGGCTGACCACGTCGCGCGAGGCCAGGTCCTTGGCATTCGGCGCGTAGCGCTCCATGAAGCGCTCGCCCTCGTTGTTGGTCAGGTAGCCGCCCTCGCCGCGGACGCCCTCCGTGATCAGGCAGCCGGCACCGTAGATGCCGGTCGGGTGGAACTGCACGAACTCCATGTCCTGGAGCGGCAGGCCGGCGCGCAGCACCATCGCGTTGCCGTCGCCAGTACAGGTGTGGGCCGAGGTGCAGGAGAAGTAGGCCCGGCCATAGCCGCCCGTGGCGAGGATCACCATGTGGGCGCGGAAGCGATGCAGCTCGCCGGTCTCGAGGTTCCAGGCCATGACCCCGCGGCAGGCGCCCTCCTCGTCCATGATCAGGTCGAGGGCGAAGTACTCGATGAAGAACTCGGCCTGGTGCTTGAGCGACTGCTGGTACAGGGTGTGCAGCATGGCGTGGCCGGTACGGTCGGCCGCAGCGCAGGTACGCTGCGCCGGCGGGCCCTCGCCGAAACGCGTCGTCATGCCGCCGAAGGGGCGCTGGTAGATCTTGCCCGCCTCGGTGCGCGAAAAGGGAACGCCGTAGTGCTCGAGCTCGATGACGGCGTCTGGCGCCTCCTTGCACATGTACTCGATGGCGTCCTGGTCACCGAGCCAGTCCGAGCCCTTGACGGTGTCGTACATGTGCCAGCGCCAGTCGTCGTCGCCCATGTTGCCGAGCGCAGCGCTGATGCCGCCCTGCGCGGCCACCGTGTGGCTGCGCGTGGGGAATACCTTGGTCACGCACGCTGTACGGAGGCCCTGTTCGGCCAGCCCGAAGGTCGCGCGCAGCCCGGCGCCGCCGGCGCCCACGACGACCACGTCGTAACTGTGGTCCACGATCTTGTAAGCGCTGGTCATCTCAGCGTCCTCCGATGGCGATCTGCAGCACGGCCAGGACGCCCACGGCAGCCGCGATGGCATGGATGAACTGGAGCGCGACCAGCAGCGGCACCTTGAATGCGCCGTGCACATAGTCCTCGGCGATCACGCGCGTCCCGAGCTGGGAGTGCCAGGCGGCGGTGAGCACCAGCAGTACCAGCAAGGCGGCCGTCAGCGGCTGGCCGATCCACGCCACCAGCGCGGCGCGATCGCTCAGGTCGGCGCCCAGCAGCGAGAAGGCGAACCACAGGCCCAGCAGGACGAGCGCGACTGCGGTCACCCGCTGCTGCCACCAGTGCGCGGTGCCGTCGCCCGCAGAGCCAAGGCCAAGGGCGCGACTGAGCGGCGTGCGCAGGCTCATGCCCCACCTCCCGCCAATAGGAGGCCCCAGGCGATGAGCGTCAGGACGGAGGCGGCCAGCAGCACGATCCAGCCCGAGCGATAGACCTGGGCGATCTCGAAGCCGCGCCCGGTATCCCACCACAGGTGTCGGAGACCGTTGCAGAGGTGGTAGAAGAACGCGAAAACGCCCAGGAACAGCACGATCTGAACCGGCCAGGAGCCGAGGATGCCGAGGGCCCGGGTGTAGGCGGCCTCTCCTGCCGCCAGGGCCGCCAGCCAGTACACGAGGACCAGCAGTCCCGCGGCGAGCGCGGCGCCCGTGAAGCGGTGCGTGATCGACAGCACCGAAGTGATCTGCGGACGGTAAATCTGCAGGTGCGGCGAAAGGGGCCTCTTGCCGGCAGTCATGGGCCAGGTCCTCCTAGGCGGACAAGCTCTGGTGCGGATCGACCGAAGGGGCGCGACACGGAGCGCGGGCCGACCCGGACCGTCTCAGAAATCTATACAACGGCCGTTCTTCTCCCAATCCCCGTAGCGCACGGGCTCGGGACCATCACGTCCCCCAATTTCCTTCGGCTGCTTGCGCGGCGCGGTTTCGGCGGCGCCGTCTTCAGGCTGTGACGCGGGGGGTTCCGGGTTGTTCATCGGCTGCTCGGACATGCCATGAATTTTGCCATGCACAACGACAACAGGCCAGCTTCGATCTCTACCCGACGCGCAGCTCGCGCTAGAATTCGCGCCTCGTGCGAAACCCGGAGCCCGTCGCCACATGAGCCAAGCCCCCTTCCGCCTCCCCGCCCTCGCCAGCCTTGCCGTCACCGGCGATGACGCACGCGACTTTCTGCAGAACCAGCTTTCCGCCGACCTGCGACTGGTCGCGGACGGCCGGGGGCAGCTGGCTGGCTGGCACGATCCCAAGGGCCGTGTGCTGGCGTTCCTGCGCGTGTTGCCGCGGCCGGAGGGCTACCTCCTCGTCATGCACGCCGGTCTGCTCGAGACCGTGAGCAGGCGCCTCCGGATGTTCGTGCTGCGCGCCAAGGTCGAACTCGCGAACGGTCCGCCGGTCTATGGCGTGCCGGCCACGGACCTCGACGTCCTGCTGCCGCCGGGTACCGCCGCGCCTGACGAGGGCGACTGTCCCCCCGAGACGCTCCCCGCGGTCGTCACGGAGCGCTTGAGCGCACTGCGCCTGCCGGGCGGCTGGTTGGTAGCCGGTGAACTCGACGCCGCAGCCACCCGCGACGACCCGAAGGCGGTGGCCGCCTGGGAGCGCGCCGAGCTCGAGGCCGGGTTGCCGGAGATCTATCCCGAGACCAGCGGCGAGTTCGTGGCGCAGATGATCAACCTCGATCGCATCGGCGCGGTCAGCTTCACCAAGGGCTGCTACCCGGGCCAGGAGATCGTCGCCCGGGCCCATCATCTGGGCCGGGTGAAACGGCGGGCGCGGGTGCTCCCGCTGGACGTGCCACCGCCGGCGCCGGGCACGAAACTCGAGCAGCCGGAGGGCACCGTCGTGCGCTCGGTCGCCGCCGACGGCGGGTCGCTCGCGCTGGTGGTGGGTGCTGCGGAGTCAGGCGCGAGCTGATCCTGAATCCAGGCCGTGGCATGCGCGTCGAGCGGCATCTCCTCAAGCGAGACGTGCATGACACGGCGCGGCCTCGCGGTCAGGGCAAGGCTACGTGGCTGCTCGACGATGCCGCAGTCAGGTGGCCGGGTCGGCCTCCGGCCTGAGGTGCGGGAACAAGAGCACGTCCCGAATCGACGGCTGGTCCGTGAACAGCATCACCACCCGGTCGACGCCGATGCCGAGGCCGCCGGCCGGGGGCATGGCGTACTCCAGCGCCCGGACGTAGTCAGCGTCGAAAAACATCGCCTCCTCGTCGCCGGCGGTCTTCTGCTCCACCTGGGCCTGGAAGCGCTGCGCCTGCTCCTCGGGATCGTTGAGCTCGGAAAAGCCGTTGGCCAGTTCACGGCCGCCGACGAACAGCTCGAAGCGGTCGGCGAGGAAGGGATCGGCAGCGTGGGTGCGCGCCAGCGGCGAGACCTCGATGGGATAGCCGGTCACGAAGGTCGGCTGCTGCAAGCCTGCCTCGACGGTGTGCTCGAACAGCTCGAGCAACAGCTTGCCGGCACCCCAGCCGGGCTCGAGGCGAACGTCGAACCGCGCGAGCTGCTCGCGCAGGCAGGCGACGTCACGCACACGGGCCCGGTCGAGCCCGGGATTCGCTTCCAGCACGAGTTCCTCGAGGCCGACGCGTCGGAACGGCGGGCCGAGGTCCACCGCATCGCCCTGCCACTCGAGCCGGGTGCTCCCGAGCACGGCCTCCGCCATCATGCGCAGCAGGTCCTCGGCAATGTCCATCATCGCGACCTGGTCGGCGTAGGCCTGGTACAACTCGAGCATGGTGAACTCGGGGTTGTGGCGCGTCGACAGGCCCTCGTTGCGGAAGTTGCGGTTGATCTCGTAGACCCTTTCGAACCCCCCAACCACGAGCCGCTTCAGGTACAGCTCGGGCGCGATTCGCAGGTACATGTCGAGATCGAGAGCGTTGTGATGCGTGATGAAAGGCCGCGCATTGGCGCCGCCCGGGATGGGCTGCATCATCGGCGTTTCCACCTCGAGAAAGCCGCGCGCGTCGAGATAGCTGCGCATGAAGCTGATCATCTGCGAGCGCAGGCGGAACACGCGCCGGCTGTCGGCATTCACGATCAGGTCGAGGTAGCGCTGCCGGTAGCGGGTCTCGGTGTCGGCCAGGCCGTGGTACTTCTCCGGCAGCGGCCGCAGGCACTTCGACAGCAGCCGCGCCCGGCGCACGCGCACGGTCAGCTCGCC
>JASFEC010000106.1:0-7672 GCA_050125045.1 Gammaproteobacteria bacterium
AACGCCGCCCACAAGCCCCCCTTGCCGCCCGGCGCCCTGCGCATCGGCCTGGTGGCCGGCGAGCCGTCCGGCGACCTGCTGGGCGCGGGTCTCGCGCGCGCCCTGCGGCGCCGCTACCCGGATGCGCAGCTGGCGGGGATCGCGGGGCCGGCGATGCAGGCGGAGGGCGTCGTGAGCTGGGCGCCGATGGAACAGCTGTCCGTGATGGGCCTGGCGGAGGTGCTGCGGCACCTGCCGGGCCTGCTCGGGCTGCGCCGCCGGCTGGTCGCCACCTTCGAGCGATTCAGGCCGCACGTGGTGGTCGGCATCGATGCGCCGGACTTCAACCTGGGGCTGGAGCGCCGCCTGCGCGGGGCCGGCCTCCGCACCATGCACTATGTCAGCCCCTCGATCTGGGCCTGGCGACCCGGGCGCGTCCACACTGTCGCGGCGGCCGCGGACGAGGTGCTTTGCCTGCTGCCCTTTGAGCCGCCCCTGTACCGGGAACAAGGCGTCAGCGCGCGATTCGTCGGCCACCCCATGGCCGACTCTATCCCGATGTCGGTCAATACAATGGCCGCCCGGGCGGGGCTCGGCTTGGAGTTCGGCGAAGGGCCGGTCGTGGCATTGCTCCCGGGCAGCCGGCGGGGCGAGGTCGAGCGCCTGGGCGAGCCGCTGGCGGGCGCGGCGGCGCGGCTGGCAAAGGCGCGACCGGGTACACGCTTCATCGCCGCCATGGCGACGCCGGTGCTGAGGGCGTTGTTCGCGGCACAGCTCGCCCGGCATGCTCCCGGGCTGGACGTTCGCCTGGTCGAGGGCCGCTCGCGAGAGGTCATGGCCGGGGCCGATCTCGTGATCCTCGCCTCGGGCACGGCGACGCTGGAGGCCGCCCTGCTGCGGCGGCCGATGGTCGTCGCCTACCGGCTCGCGCCGGCGACTGTGCGCATCGTGCGCGGGCTGGGGCTGATGAAGACGGAGGTTTTCTCGCTGCCCAACCTGCTGGCCGGTGAGGCGCTGGTGCCCGAGCTGATCCAGGAAGCGGCGACGGCCGAGCAGATTGCGGCGGCAGCGGCAGGACTGCTGGCTGACTCCGCCCGCTGCGCCGCGCTGGAGAGGCGCTTCGGTGAGATGCATGCGCAACTGCGCCAGGATGCGGACGCCCGCGCGGCAGAGGCCGTGCTGGCCATGGCGGGCCACGCCCCGGGCGTCGCTGCCGGAGTTCGGTCATGACGTCCCTGTTCCTGTCCTCTGCCCGCCGGCTTGCCGGCGTCGACGAGGCGGGCCGCGGCCCCCTGGCCGGTCCCGTGGTCGCGGCGGCCGTGATCCTCCACCCGGACCGCGGCATCGACGGGCTGGCGGACTCCAAGCGGCTGGTCGAGGCGGACCGAGTCGAGCTGGCGGCCCTGATCCGTGCTCGCGCGACCTCCTGGGCCGTGGCCTGGGCCGACATTGCCGAGATCGATGCCCTGAACATCCTGGCGGCCAGCATGCTGGCCATGCGCCGCGCCGTCGAGCGGCTGGGTGTGCGTCCCGACCACGTGGCGGTCGACGGCAATTGCTGCCCTCGACTGGGGAGCAAGTGCAGCGTCGAGGCCATCGTCGGCGGCGACGACCTGGTACCGGAGATCAGCGCTGCCTCGATCCTGGCGAAGACCTGGCGCGACGACTGGATGACGCGCCTGGAGCGTCGTTATCCCGGCTACGGCTTTGCCCGCCACAAGGGGTATTCGACGCCGGGCCACAGGGAGGCCCTGGCGCGGCTCGGGCCGTGCGCGATCCACCGGCGTACCTTTGCGCCGGTTGCGGACCTGCTGGGAGCGGCCGCCGGATGAGCGTGCCGTTCATCCACCTGCGGCTGCACACGGAATACTCGCTGGCCGACAGCGTGATCCGCATTCCCCAGTTGCTGTCCCGGGTCGCGGAGCTCGGCATGCCGGCAGTGGCGGTGACCGACCAGGTCAACCTTTTCGGCATGGTGAAGTTCTATCGCAACGCCCTGGACAACGGCGTCAAGCCGCTGGTCGGCGCCGACATCTGGCTGGACGAGCCGGGTGATCCCCGGCACCCGACGCGGCTGGCCTTGCTGTGCCGCGACGAGGTCGGTTACCGGAACCTGTGCCGGCTCCTGAGTCGCGCCTATCTCGAGGGCCAGCACCTGGGCCAGGTTCTGGTGCAGCGCGAATGGCTGGACGCGGGCTCCTGTGCGGGGCTCATCGCGCTTTCCGCCGCGCGCGAGGGTGACGTGGGCCGCGCCCTGGCGACGGGTCGCCGCGACACCGCCGAGGCCTGCCTTGCGTTCTGGCGCGAGCGCTTTGCGGACAGCTATTACCTCGAACTGCAACGTACCGGGCGCGAGGGCGATGAATATCACGTGGCCGAGGCGGTGCAGCTGGCGGCCGACACCGGCACGCCGGTGGTGGCGACCAATGACGTGCGATTCCTCGCGGCCGAGGACTTCGACGCCCATGAGGCGCGCGTATGCATTCACCAGGGCCACACGCTGAGCGACCCGCGCCGGCCGCGCGACTACAGCGCGGAGCAGTACTTCAAGAGCGCGGACGAGATGGCGGCGCTGTTCGCCGACTTGCCCGAGGCGCTGGAGAACAGCGTCGAGATCGCGCGACGCTGCAACCTGGAGTTGCGGCTGGGAGAAACGTTCCTGCCGGACTTCCCCGTGCCGGAGGGGGAGGACGCGGCCAGCCACTTGCGCAAGCTGTCGGCGGCGGCGCTGGCCGAGCGGCTCCCGGCCTTGCTGGCGGACAACCGCGCGGCAGACGCCGCGCAATACGACGCCCGGCTGGCGCGGGAGCTGGACGTGATCTGCAACATGGGCTTCCCGGGGTACTTCCTGATCGTGGCCGACTTCATCCGCTGGGCGAAGGATGCCGACATCCCGGTGGGGCCGGGTCGCGGCTCGGGCGCCGGCTCCCTGGTCGCCTTTGTTCTTGGAATAACCGACCTAGATCCATTGCGTTACGATCTACTCTTCGAGCGATTTCTTAACCCTGAGCGCGTATCGATGCCGGATTTCGACATCGACTTCTGCATCAACGGACGCGATCGCGTCATCGACTACGTGGCCCACCGCTACGGCCGCGAGAGCGTGGCCCAGATCATCACCTACGGCAGCATGGCGGCGAAGGCGGTGGTGCGCGACGTGGGTCGGGTGCTGGGCCATCCCTACGGCTTTACCGACCGGATCGCCAAGCTGATCCCCTTCGAAGTGGGCATGACCCTGGACAAGGCGCTGTCCCAGGAGCCGGAGCTCAAGCGGGCCTACGAGGAGGAGGACGAGGTCCGCGGCCTGATCGACCTCGCCAAGTCGCTCGAGGGGTTGGCTCGCAACGCGGGCCGGCACGCGGGCGGCGTGGTGATCGCGCCCACGGTGCTGACGGATTTCACGCCGCTGTACTGCGAAGAAGGCAGCGAGGCCCCGGTCACGCAGTTCGACAAGGACGACGTCGAAGCGGCCGGCCTGGTCAAGTTCGATTTCCTCGGTCTGCGCACCCTGACGATCATCGACCGCGCGGTGCACCGGGTGAACGCGCTGCGGGCCGAGGCCGGCGAGCCGCCGGTGGACATGGCGCGCATCCCGCTCGACGACACGCCGACCTTCCAGTTGCTGCGCGCCTGCGGCACGACCGCCGTGTTCCAGCTGGAATCCCGCGGCATGAAGGACCTGATCAAGCGCCTGCAGCCGGACAGCTTCGACGACATCGTCGCGCTGGTGGCGCTGTTCCGCCCCGGCCCCCTCCAGTCGGGCATGGTCGACGATTACATCAACCGCAAGCACGGCCGCCAGGACGGCCCTATCGACTATTTCCACCCGGACCTGGAGCCGGTGCTCAAGCCGACCTACGGCGTGATCCTGTACCAGGAGCAGGTAATGCAGATCGCCCAGGTCCTGGCGGGCTACACGCTGGGCGCCGCCGACCTGCTGCGCCGCGCGATGGGCAAGAAGAAGCCGGAGGAAATGGCGAAGCAACGCTCCATCTTCGTCGACGGCGCAGTGGCAAGGGGGGTGGATCGCGGCACGGCGACGCACATCTTCGACTTGATGGAGAAGTTCGCCGGCTACGGCTTCAACAAGAGCCACTCGGCTGCCTATGCGCTGCTGTCGTACCAGACGGCGTGGTTGAAGGCTCATTACCCGGAGGCTTTCATGGCCTCGGTCCTGTCCACCGACATGGACCACACGGACAAGATCGTCACGCTGATCGACGAGTGCCACCAGATGGGCCTGCTGGTGGAGCCGCCGGACGTCAACGAGTCCGAGCACACCTTCAACGTGGCGGGCAAGGGCCGGCTGCGCTACGGCCTGGGCGCGATCAAGGGCGTCGGGCAGTCCGCCGTCCAGGCCATCATCCAGGAGCGTGAAGCCGGTGGCCGCTTTACGTCCTTGACCAGCTTCTGCGCCCGGATCGATCTGCAGCGGGTCAACCGTCGCACTATCGAGGCCCTGATCCGCGCCGGCGCGCTCGACAGTATCGGGCCCAACCGGGCTACGCTGATGCAGCGGCTGCCGGGCGCCATCGGGCACGCGGAGCAGCGCGCGCGCGCGGCGGCGGCCGGCCAGGAGGACCTGTTCGGGATGGCTGCCGGACCCGGGCCGGAGGCCGCGGCCGACCTGCCCGACGAGGGCGAGCCGCTGCCCGACTGGAGCTCGGCCGAACGGCTGGCCGGCGAGCGCGACACCCTCGGCCTGTTCCTGACCGGCCACCCGGTGGACGAGGTCGCGCACGACCTGGCGGCGCTGGCCGGCACGCGCATCGGCGAGCTGGCGGCGGACCGGCCGACGGAGGGCGAGCGCAGCTATGCTGCCGGCCGCCGGGACGTGGTCGTCGGCGGGCTGATCGTCGACATGCGCCGGCGCGGCAACCGCATCACGCTGGTCCTGGACGATCGCAGCGGGCGGCTGGAGGTCACGCTGTTCGAGGAGACCTACCAGCAGTGCCGGCACGTGGTGGCCAAGGACGCCATCGTGATCGCCGAGGGCAACCTGCGCTTCGACGACTTCATCGACGACTGGCGGTTGACGGCGCGGCGCGTCGTGGACCTCGACGGCGCGATGACCGAGCGGGGGCGACGCCTGATGCTCCGCTGCGAGCAGCCCGGCCCCGATTTCGTCGGCGACCTGCAGCATGCCCTGGAACCCTTCCGGGGCGGCGGCTGCCAGGTCACGCTGGTCTACCAGGGGCCGAGCGCCAGGGCCCGCGTCGAGCTGGGCCCCGGCTGGACGGTGCGGCCCTCGCTGGCCCTGCTGCACCGGATCGGCGGGCTGGTCGGGGCCGATAATGTCCGCATGCTTTACGGCGAGTCCCCGGTTGCTTCCTGAGCGTCCGGTCCCGGCCGGAGTGTGTTAATTTCGCTCCACTGATGGCTATCCGGCAGGCGGCATGAACCTGAATTTCCTCGACTTTGAACAGCCGATCGCCGAGCTCGAGGCCAAGATCGACGAGTTGCGCTTCGTCGGCGACGACTCGCAGGTCAACATCTCCTCGGAGATCCGGCGGCTGAAGGCCAAGAGCGAGGCCCTGACGCGCAATATTTTCTCCAGCCTCAGCGCCTGGCAGGTGGCCCAGGTGGCGCGCCATCCGCAGCGGCCTTATACGCTGGACTATATCGAGCGGCTGTTCACCGACTTCGAAGAGTTGCACGGCGACCGCGCCTACGCCGACGACCCGGCAGTCGTCGGCGGACTGGCCCGTTTCGACGGTCGGCCCGTGATGGTCATCGGGCATCAGAAAGGGCGCGACACCAAGGCCAAGGTGCAGCGCAACTTCGGCATGCCGCGGCCCGAGGGCTATCGCAAGGCGCTTCGGCTGATGCACCTGGCAGAGAAGTTCGGGCTGCCCGTGATCACTTTCATCGACACCCCCGGGGCCTACCCGGGCGTCGGCGCCGAGGAGCGGGGCCAGAGCGAGGCCATTGCCCGCAACCTGCTCGAGATGTCCGACCTGAACACGCCCATCGTGGCGGTGGTGATCGGCGAGGGCGGCTCTGGCGGCGCGCTGGCCATCGGCGTGGGCGACCGCGTCCTGATGCTCCAGTACAGCATCTACTCCGTGATCTCGCCGGAAGGCTGCGCCTCCATCCTGTGGAAGAGCGCCGAGAAATCCGCCGACGCCGCCGAGGCCATGGGTATCACGGCCCAGAAGCTGCATGCGCTGGGTCTGGTCGACGAGGTGGTGCCCGAGCCGCTGGGGGGCGCCCACCGGGATTACGACGGCACGGCCGCCACGCTCCGGGAGAAGCTGGCCGCTTACCTGGCCCAGCTGGACGAGCTGCCACGGGAACAGCTGCTGGCGCAGCGTTACGAGCGGCTGGTCGGTTATGGGGATTTCCGCGAGGGCTGACCCGGCTTCGCAGGGTTGCGGCGGGCGCTGCTTGGCGCACACGCCACTGCTCCCGCCCGATCCGAACCTGCCCAGCCTCGCTTGCCTCGGCTCGGAGCGGCAGAATGGGGTGTATGCCCAGCTTCTCTGCGGATACCCTATGGGCGGCGCTGGTCGCCGCTGACGATACGGCGAGCGAGCGGCCGATGTGCGTCGCCCTGAGCGGCGGCCTCGACTCCACCGTATTGCTCGAGGCGGTGTGCCGGCTGCGCGACCGGCTGCCTGACAAAGGCCTGCGGGCAATCCACGTGCATCACGGCCTCCATGCGGACGCGGATGACTGGACTCGGCATTGCGCAGCATTGTGCGCGCGCCTGGCGGTGCCGCTGGCTTTGCTGAAGGTGGACGCGACACCGGCGCCCGGTGAGAGTCCCGAGGCAAGGGCTCGCGAGGTGCGCTACGCGGCGCTGGCTGGAGCACTGGCGCCCGGCGAGGCGCTGCTCACGGCCCACCATGCCGACGACCAGCTCGAGACCGTGCTGATCCAGCTGTTGCGCGGCGCAGGCGTCGCCGGGTTGGCGGCCATGCCGTCAGCGGCACCGTTCGGGCCGGGCCTGCACGTGCGGCCGCTGCTGGGCTTCACGCGGGCCGAGCTGGAGCGCTGGGCCGCAGCCGAGGGCCTCTCGGGCTGGATCCGGGATCCCGCGAACGAGGCGCTGCGCTATGCCCGGAATCACCTGCGCAGCGAGGTGCTGCCGGCCCTGCGTGAGCACTGGCCCGGCGCCGCCACCGCGGTCGGGCGCAGCGCACGCCATTGCGCTGAAGCGTCGGGCCTGCTGGATGAACTGGCGATGCTGGACGCGCCGCAATGCCTGGCCGGGGACGCGGTCCGGGTGTCGGCACTGCGCGGACTGTCGCCGGCCCGACGGCGCAACCTGCTGCGCTGGCAGGCCCGGCAGCTCGGGCTGGCGGTGCCGGATGAGCGGCGGCTGACGACCTTGCTGCGGCAGACGCTGGAGGCCGCGCCGGATACCCAGCCGCAAATCGAATGGAGCGACGTCGTCGCGCTGCGCCATGATGACCTGCTCTGGCTGGCGCCCGCGGGCTCGCTGCCGGCACCGGCCGGCGAGCTGGACTGGCCGGACCCTCGCATGCCGCTGGAGTTGGGCCCAGGCCTGGGGCGGCTGCAGCTGGCCCCGGCCGCGCAGGGCGGGCTGAGCGCCGATGCGCTTGCCGCGGGCCCCTGGCGCGTCGTGCCCCGGCGCGGCGGCGAGCGGCTGACCCTCCGCGGCCGGGCCGGCAGCCGGGCGCTGAAAAAGCTCATGCAGGAGGCCGGCCTGCCGCCCTGGATCCGCGCG
>JASFEC010000107.1:0-7665 GCA_050125045.1 Gammaproteobacteria bacterium
GCGGGTCGGGGATGCCGACCCGGACCTCGCTGAGTTCTGGACCCGCCTGCAGGCGCTGGACGAGGCGGCCCGTGTCGCCGAGGTCGATCCCGGCCGGCGCAAGGACGTCGCAGGCCAGCCTGCGGAGCAAGGCGAGGGGGCGCCGAAGCCCCGGCGGCGCCGTCGCCGTCCGCGCCGGCGCAAGCCCAACACCGGAGCGGAATGAGCATGCCGGGCGAGCGCCTCCTGCCCGCCTACATCGGCCTGGGCAGCAACCTGGACGACCCCGCCCGCCAGCTCGCGCAGGCCGTGGCGGCGCTCGGGCATCTGCCCTCCAGCCGGCTCGTCAGCGTGTCGTCGGTCTACCGCAATCCACCCATGGGTCCCGCCGACCAGCCGGACTACCTCAACGCCGTCGCCGGCATCCTGACGGCGCTCGAGCCGGCAGAGCTGCTGGCGCGGCTCCAGGCGATCGAGGCCGCCCAGGGCCGTCGCCGCGACGGCGAGCGCTGGGGGCCGCGGACCCTGGACCTCGATCTCCTCCTGCACGGGTCCGTCCGGCTGCAGTCCGAGTCGCTGACGCTGCCGCATCCCGGTCTGCGCAGCCGGCCCTTTGTCCTGGTGCCGCTGGCGGAAATCGCGCCCGGCCTGCGACTGCCGGACGGATCGCTGGTGGCGCGCCTGGCTGCAGCGACCCCGGGCGACGGCTTGCAGAGGCTCGCCGCCTGATGCCGCGGTCACTGCGTTACCTTGCCATCGAGGGCCCCATCGGCGTCGGCAAGACCTCGCTGGCGCGACGCCTCGCAGAGACCCTGCAGTTCGACCTGGTGCTGGAGGAGGCCGAGGCCAATCCCTTCCTCGAGCGCTTCTACCGCGATCCCGCCGCTTATGCGCTGCCGACCCAGCTGCACTTCCTGTTTCAGCGGGCCCGCCAGGCGCAGGAGATGCGCCAGTCGGACTTGTTCGCCGGCGGCCGGGTGGCCGATTTCCTGCTCGAGAAGGACCGGATCTTCGCGCAGCTGACCTTGCCCGACGAGGAATTCAGGCTGTACGAGCAGGTTTACCAGGGCCTGGCCCTGGATGCGCCCACCCCCGATCTCGTGGTCTACCTGCAGGCGCCGGTGGAAGTGCTCGTCGAGCGGGTGCAGCGGCGCGGCATCTCTTACGAGCAGCAGGTGCAGGCCGACTACCTGCAGCGCCTGTCGGAGGCCTACATGGATTTCTTTCATCGCTACGACGCCGGACCGCTCCTGATCGTGAATGCGGCCACCATCGACCCGGTGCGTCGGGAGGCCGACTACCGGGACCTGCTGCAGCGGATCCGCGCCGCCGAGGGTGGGCGCCAGTACTACAACCCGACTCCCTTCGGCGGGCCGGGCTGAGCAGCGGGCGGCCGTTGATGTTGCAGGGGGAATTCGCCATGCTGGCCGCCGGGCGGACGAGGGGAAGCGCGCCATGACGATGTACAGCCACCTGCAGGACCGACCCCGGGCGGAGAAACCGGTCACGCTCGACACCCTGCGGCGGATGAAGTCGGAGGGCGAGAAGATCGCCTGCCTGACGGCCTATGACGCCAGCTTCGCCGCGGCCGTGGACGTGGCCGGAGTCGACGTGGTCCTGGTCGGAGACTCGCTGGGCATGGTGGTGCAGGGCCATGACACCACCGTGCCGGTGACGGTGGCCGACATGGTCTATCACACCCGCTGCGTGACCCGCGGGCTGCACCGGCCGTTCCTGGTCGCGGACATGCCTTTCGGCAGCTACAGCCTGCCCGAGCCGGCGTTCGCCAACGCCGTGCGCCTGATGCAGGACGGCGGCGCGGCGATGGTGAAGCTCGAGGGCGGGGCGCTGCAGGTCCGCACCGTCGAGTTCCTGGCGTCGCGGGACATCCCGGTCTGCGCCCACATCGGGCTGACGCCCCAGTCCATCCACAAGCTGGGCGGTTTCAAGGTACAGGGGCGCGATGAAGCCGCGGCGGAGCAGATGATGCGGGACGCGCACGCGCTGCAGGAGGCGGGCGCCGATATCGTGCTGCTGGAGTGCGTGCCCACGGTGCTCGGGCAAGCCATCACGGCGGCGCTGCGGGTGCCGGTGATCGGGATCGGCGCGGGGCCGGGGGTCGATGGCCAGATCCTCGTGCTGTACGACATTCTCGGCGTAACGCCGGGGCGCAAGCCCCGCTTCGCCCAGGACTTCCTTGCCGGGGCCGACACGCTGCACGATGCCCTGGCGGCCTACGTGGCGGCCGTCAAGGAGGGCACTTACCCGGCGCCAGAGCACGGCTTCTCATGAGCCGGCCACCGGTCGAGGACGAGGTCTCCGGTCTCCGGGCCCGGATCGCCGAGTGGCGCCGGGCCGGCCTGCGGATCGCCTTCGTGCCGACCATGGGCAACCTGCACGAAGGCCACCTCGATCTCGTGCGAGCCGCGGCCGGGCGGGCGGACCGGGTGGTGGCCAGCGTTTTCGTCAACCCCCTCCAGTTCGGCCCCGGCGAGGATTTCGCGGCCTATCCGCGGACGCTGGCGGACGACCTCGAGCAGCTGGCGGGGACCGGCTGCGCCCTCGTGTTCGCGCCGTCGGAAGCGGTGATGTACCCGCAGGGGCGCGCGGGGACCACCCGGGTCGAGGTCCCGGGCCTCGGGGACGTCCTGTGCGGGGCAAGCCGGCCGGGGCACTTCGCCGGCGTCACGACCGTGGTCGCCAAGCTGTTCAACCTGGTGCAGCCCGACGTGGCCGTGTTCGGCCAGAAGGACTACCAGCAGCTGGTCATCATCCGGCGGATGGTGCAGGACCTCGATTTCCCGGTGGAGGTCCGGGGGGTGCCGACCCGGCGCGAGAGCGACGGCCTCGCCATGAGTTCCCGCAACCGCTACCTCACGCCGGCCGAGCGCCGCGCCGCGCCCGCCCTGCATGCGGCCCTGCAGGAAGCGGCCAAGGCGCTGCGGGCGGGCGAACGCGACTTTGTTGCATTACAGCAGGCGGGCATGGACAATATACGGTCCGCCGGCATGAATCCCGAGTACTTCGAAGTGCGCCGGCAGGGCAGCCTTGCGCCGGCTGCCGCGGACGACCGGAACCTGGTCGTGCTTGCGGCGTCAAAGCTCGGGCGGGCGCGGTTGATCGACAACGAGCTCGTGGAACTGGACTGAACGGCCCCTGCGTGGGAGGTGAGGAACCGATGCAGCTGACTTTGCTCAAGGCCAAGCTTCACCGGGCCTGCGTGACGCACGCGGAGCTTGATTACGAGGGCTCGTGCGCGATCGACTCCGACCTGCTGGAACTGGCGGGGATCATGGAGTACGAGCAGATCCAGATCTACAACGTCACGGGCGGCGAGCGCTTCACGACCTACGCCATCCGTGCGGAGGCGGGCTCACGCGTCATCTCGGTGAACGGCGCCGCCGCGCACAAGGCGCGGCCCGGCGATCGTGTGATCATCTGCGCCTACGGCGGCATGAGCGAGCAGGAAGCCCGCCAGCACAAGCCGAAGCTCGTCTACCTGGACGAGGACAACCGCGTGACCCGTACGGGCGACGCCATCCCCGTCCAGGCCGCCTGACGCTCCGCTACACCGCGATCTGGTTCCTGCCGCCCACCTTGGCGCGGTAGAGCGCGTCGTCCGCGCGCGCGATCAGGGTCTCGAGGGTGTCACCGCGCTCGGCCTCCGCGACCCCGGCCGACAACGTGATCTTCGGCGCCCCCGGGTCCGCATCCGTGGCCTTGAGCACGGCCCAGCGGGCGCGCTCGGCGCAGGTGCACGCCGCTTCCTTGTCGGCGCCCGGCAGCAGGATGGAGAACTCGTCGCCGCCGAAGCGGGCCACCATGTCGCCGGGCCGGAAGCAGTTGCGCAGCGTCTCGGCCACCAGCCGCAGGGCGCGGTCGCCCGCGACATGGCCGTAGCGGTCGTTGAAGCGCTTGAACTGGTCGACGTCGACCATGACCATCGCCGTGGGCGTCTCGTCCTTGATGCAGCGATCCAGCCGCCGGCGGAACATGTTGTCCAGCCAGTGCCGGTTGTGCAGGTCGGTGAGCGCGTCGGTGACGGCGTGGCGCTCGAACTCGCGCAGCACGCCGAGGCTGTCGAGGATTACCTGGTTGTCGGAGCGCACGCGCGAAGACAGGATCACCAGCAGGTTGCGGGCAAAGGCGTGCGAGACGTTGATCATGCGCCAGAGGATGTCCTGCTCGATGACCATGAGGTGAGAATCCTGCGCGGCCACGACCCAGGCCGACGGGTTCTTCTCCTCGATGATGGACATCTCCCCGGCGCACTGCCCTGGCTGCAGCGTGACGAGCGGCGCGTTGTCCAGCGAGCCGAGGCGCACTTCCAGCGCGCCGGAGAGGATGACGAACACCCGGGAGTTGGTCGCCGACGGCGCCAGCAGGGTTGCGCCGGCGGCGATGTCCTGGCGCCGCGTGCGAGCCAGGAACGGGCCGACCGCGCGGATGTCGACGCCGCTGAACAGCTGCAGCCCGGCGAGAAAATGCCGCATGTCAGGCGCGTCGACGAAATCCATGCTGCCCCGCCTCCTTGTCTCCAGCAGGCATTCTCGGTTCAATCCCCGCCAAACTCAACGTCGCCCGGCGGGTCGTGCCGGGCCAGCGCCCAGGCGATATGTTCCCGCAGTAGCGGCGAAGGGTCGTCGCCGCGAGCCCGCAGTGCCGCGCGGGCCTGCTCGTCCGGCGCGGCATTGCCGAGGGCCACGGCGATGTTCCTCAGCCAGCGTGCATAACCGATGCGGCGGATGGGAGAACCTTCCATCCGGGCCAGGAACTCCGTCTCCGACCAGGCGAACAGCTCCGCGAGCGCCGGCGCGTCCAGGCCGTCGCGGGCCCGGAAATCACGGGTCGCAGGCAGCTGCGCATAACGGTTCCACGGGCAGACCAGCTGGCAGTCGTCGCAGCCGTAGATCCGGTTGCCCAGGGCCGGGCGCAGTGCTGTCGGGATCGCCCCGTCGTGCTCGATGGTGAGGTAGGAAATGCAGCGCCGGGCGTCGAGCTCGTACGGGGCGACGATAGCCGCCGTCGGGCAGGCCTCGATGCAGGCGGTGCACGTGCCGCAGTGGGCGCTCGGCGCCGCATCGGCGGGAAGCGGGAGGTCGGTATAGATCTCGCCGAGGAAGAACCAGCTGCCGGCGTCGCGGGCCAGCAGGTTGGTGTGCTTGCCGATCCAGCCGAGCCCGGCGTCCCGGGCCAGCGCCTTTTCCAGCACCGGGGCGCTGTCGGTGAAGACGCGGTAGCCGAAGGACCCGACTGACCGGGTGATGCGATCGGCCAGCTGCTGGAGGCGTCGGCGCAGCACCTTGTGGTAGTCGCGTCCGAGGGCGTAGCGGGACACGTAGCCGAGGCGGCGGTCCGCCAGTACGTGTTCCGCCGGCGCGGCCTCCGGGGACAGGTAGTCGAGGCGCACCGCGATCACGCTGATCGTGCCGGGGACCAGCTCATCCGGCCGGCTGCGCCGGGTGCCATGGCGCGCCATCCATTCCATCCCGCCGTGGCGGCCCAGCGCCAGCCAGCGCTTCAGCCAGGCCTCGTCCTCGGGCAGTTGGGCGCGGGCGATGCCGACCGCGCCGAAGCCGAGCTCGCGCCCCCAGTCCTTGATGTTTCGCGCCAGGCTCTCCACGCCCGGCAGTATAATCGTGTCCATGCCGACCATGCCCCGTGAGCTTTGGACCGCAGCACAGGTGCGCGAGCTGGACCGCCGCGCAATCGAAGAGCACGGTATTCCCGGCCGCGAGCTGATGGAGCGTGCCGGTCTGGCCGCGCTCGATGCGCTGCGCCGGCGCTGGCCGGCTGCCCGCGACCTCGCCATACTCTGCGGCGGCGGCAACAACGGGGGCGACGGCTACGTGCTGGCGCGTCGGGCGCGAGAGCAGGGCCTCGCCGTGGAGGTGCTCGCGCTGGCCGATCCGGAGGAGCTGCGCGGCGATGCCGCCACGGCCTGGGCCGACTATCGGCAGTCCGGCGGAGCGGTCGAGCGCTGGGCGGACGGGCAGGTGCTGCCGGGACGGGGCCCCGTGGTGGACGGCATGCTCGGAACCGGCCTCGACCGGCCGCCGGCGGGTCACTATGCCGCGGCCGTCGAGGCGATCAACAGCAGCGGCCGCCAAGTGCTCGCGCTGGATATTCCCACGGGGCTCCATGCCGACACCGGCCGGGAACTCGGGGTCGCGGTACGGGCCGATCTCACAGTGAGCTTCATCGGGCTCAAGCTCGGCTTGTTCACGGGCCGCGGCCGGGCGCGCACGGGCGAACTCGTGTTCGAGCCGCTCGGCGTGCCGCCGGGCCTGGCGGCAGGGCTGCGGCCAGCCGGGCAGCGGCTCGAGGCCGGGCAGCTGCGCCACTGGCTGCCGCCGCGCGAGCGGGACGCCCACAAGGGCCGGTTTGGCCATGTGCTCGTGCTCGGCGGGGACTACGGCATGGGCGGTGCTGCCTTGCTGGCGGGCCGGGCCGCGCTGCGCGCCGGGGCCGGGCTGGTCAGCGTGGCCACGCGGCCCGAGCATGCTGCCACGATGTTCGCGGCCCAGCCGGAGCTGATGTGCCGTGGCGTGACCGGGCCGGCGGACATCGAGCCGATGCTGGCGCGCGCCACCGTGATTGCCGCGGGTCCGGGCCTGGGCCGGTCGCCCTGGGCGCAGGCGCTGCTGGGGGCGGCGCTGGACTCGGGACTGCCGTCCATCCTCGATGCTGATGCGCTGAACCTGTTGTCCGAGGATGCACGCCCGCCGGGGCGCTGGGTCCTGACGCCCCACCCGGGCGAGGCAGCGCGACTGCTGGATACCGTCGCCGGCGAGATCGAGGCGGATCGGCCGGCCGCGCTCCGGGCTCTCCACGCGCGTTACCCCTGCACCATCGTCCTGAAGGGCGCCGGCACCCTCGTGGCCGGGCACGGCCCCGTCCCGTGGCTGTGCGATGCCGGCAATCCGGGCATGGCCAGCGGCGGCATGGGCGATGTGCTGACCGGGCTGATCGCGGGGCTGGCCGCACAGCTGCACGACCTCGAGCAGGCCGCATGCGCCGGCGTCCTGGTGCATGCGCTGGCGGCAGACGAGGCCGCCCGCCGCGGGGAGCGCGGGCTTGCGGCCAGCGACCTGATCGGGCAGGTGGGCGGCTGGGTGAATCCCCGGTGACTCTGGTCCACCTGCCTGAGGCTGCCGCCACCGAGGCCCTCGGCCGCCGGCTCGCGTCGGGACTCGCCGGCGCCTGCCGGGATGGGCCGGTGGTCGTGCACCTCGAGGGACCGCTGGGCGCCGGCAAGACGACGCTGGTGCGCGGATTGCTGCAGGGTCTCGGGCACGACGGGCGGGTGCGCAGCCCTACTTTCACCCTGCTCGAGCCCTATGAGCTGCAGGGTTGCGACGTCGTCCACCTCGACCTGTACCGGCTGGCCGATCCCGGGGAGCTGGACTATCTCGGTATCGAGGACATGCTCCGGCCGGGCGGCCTGATCCTCGTGGAATGGGCGGAGCGGGGCGGCGACCGTCTCCCCGCGGCCGATCTCGAGCTCGTCCTCGACTACGAGGGAGCCGGCCGCCGGGCCAGCTGCACGGCAGGCTCACACCGGCTTGAGCCACTCGTAAAAAGCCTGGCTCACGAGGCCTGAGCGCAGGCCCGCGCGCAGAATCGAGTCTAGGTTCTCACTCCAGCAGTCTGTTTCTAATAATAATTATTGCGTTCCGCCCCGGC
>JASFEC010000108.1:0-7563 GCA_050125045.1 Gammaproteobacteria bacterium
CTGGTCGGGATGCATCCGGATGGACTCGGCCAGGTAGCGGTAGCTGTCCTCGTCGCCCGCCACCATCTTGCCGATCGCGGGCAGCACGCGGAAAGAATACAGGTCGTAGGCCGGAGCCAGCGCCGCGACCGGGTGCGAGAACTCGAGCACCAGCAATTGCCCGCCGGGCTTGAGCACGCGGAACATCTCGCCCAGCGCCGTCGCCTTGTGCGTGACGTTACGCAGGCCGAAGGCGATGGTGAGCACGTCGAAAGACTCGTTGCCGAAGGGCAGGCGCTCGGCGTCGGCCAGGCAGTACTCGACGCGGTCGCCGGCAAGCCCGCGGTCCAGCATGCGCTCCCGGCCCCGCGAGAGCATGGCCTCGTTGATGTCGGAGAGCACGACCTTCCCGCCGGGCGCAACGCGGGGTGCCATGAGCGCTGTCAGGTCGCCGGTGCCGCCGGCCAGGTCCAGCACTTCCATGCCGGGCCGCAGCGCGGCCTTCTCGATGGTGAAGCGCTTCCACACACGGTGGATGCCGAGCGACATCAGGTCGTTCATCAGGTCGTAGCGCGAGGCCACGGAATCGAAGACCCCGCGCACCTTGCGGGCTTTCTCCGCCACCGGCACCTCGCTGAAGCCGAAGTGGGTGGTGTCCTTGTCGGCGCTCATCCGGCGGGGATTTCCTTGCGCTTGTAGCCGACTTCCTCGCAACGCTTGAGATAGGTGGCCCAGTTCTCGTCGTAGTTGGCGCCCAGCCAGTGCAGGTAGGACCAGGAGAACAGGCCGGAGTCGTGGTTGTCGTCGAAGATCAGCTTGACGGCGTAGTTGCCTACCGGCTCGATGGACTTGATGCTGACCTTCTCCTTGCCCACCAGCGTCACCGCCTGGCCGGGCCCATGGCCCTGCACCTCGGCCGAGGGAGAGAAGACCCGCAGGTACTCGCAGGGCAGGTTGAAGGAGGTGCCGTCCTCCCAGTCCACCTGGAGCACGCGCGACTTGCGGTGCATGCGGATCGCGGAGGGCGTCGGGGTGTCAGCGCTCATGACGTCACCAGCTCGGGCAGGGCAGGGCCCGACATTTTAACCGATCGGCGGCGGTTCCCACCCCGGGGCGGCCTCTCGGAGCCTAGAGGATGTAGCGGGAGAGGTCCTCGTCGGCGGCCAGCTCGCCCAGCGCCTGCTCCACGTAGGGGGCGTCGATGACGATCTCGGCTCCCGCCCGGTCCGCGGCCTCGTAGGACACGGTGTCCAGCAGCCGCTCCAGCACGGTATGGAGCCGCCGCGCGCCGATGTTCTCGGCCCGCTCGTTGACCTGGTCCGCAATCTCCGCGAGGCGCCGGATGCCGTCGGCGGTAAAGCTCAGCTTCACCCCCTCGGTCGCCAGCAGGGCCTGGTACTGCACGCTCAGCGAGTGGTCGGGCTCGGTCAGGATGCGGACGAAGTCGTCGGCCTTGAGCGCGTCCAGCTCCACCCGGATGGGCAGCCGGCCCTGCAGCTCCGGGATGAGGTCGGAGGGCTTCGCGAGATGGAAGGCGCCGGATGCGATGAAGAGGATGTGGTCGGTGCGCACCATGCCGTAGCGGGTGCTCACGGTGCAGCCCTCCACCAGCGGCAGCAGGTCCCGCTGCACGCCCTCGCGCGACACGTCGGCACCCGCGCCCATCCCGCTCTCGCGCCGGGTCACCTTGTCGATCTCGTCGATGAAGACGATGCCGTTCTGCTCGACGTTGGCGATCGCCTTGAGCTTGATCTCCTCGTCGTTGACCAGCTTGGCGGCCTCCTCGTCGACCAGGAGCTTTAACGCGTCGCGCACCTTGAGCTTGCGCGGCTTGCTGCTCCGGCCCATGTTGCTGAACAGGCCCTGCAGCTGGTTGGCCATTTCCTCCATGCCGGGCGGGGCCATGATGTTCACGCCGGCAGGCGCCGCGCTGACCTCGACCTCGATCTCCTTCTCGTCGAGCCGGCCCTCGCGCAGCATCTTGCGGAACTTCTGCCGGGTCTCGGCGCCGCGCGCGGCCTCCGCATCCTCGCCCTGCGCCTCCCAGCCGGAGCGGGTGCCCGGCAGCAGGCCATCCAGCACGCGCTCCTCGGCGGCGTCTTCCGCCCGGTGGCGCACGCGGTCCATCTCGTGCTCGCGCGTCATCTTCACCGCCGCGTCGGCCAGGTCGCGGATGATGCTGTCGACTTCGCGCCCGACGTAGCCCACCTCGGTGAACTTGGTGGCCTCGACCTTGATGAAGGGCGCTCGGGCGAGCCTGGCCAGGCGCCGGGCGATCTCGGTCTTGCCAACGCCCGTGGGGCCGATCATGAGAATGTTCTTCGGCGTGATCTCGGAGCGCAGGGGTTCGTCGATCTGCATCCGGCGCCAGCGATCGCGCAAGGCGATGGCGACCGCGCGCTTGGCGGCCTCTTGCCCGACGATGTGCTTGTCGAGTTCCTGCACGATCTCACGCGGCGTCATCGGCGTGCTGCTCATGACAGGGTCTCGATGGTCAGGTTGCGGTTGGTGTAGACGCAGATGTCGGCCGCGATGCCAAGCGCCTGTTCGACGATCGCGCCGGCGTCGAGCTCGGTGTTCTCCAGCAGGGCGCGGGCCGCGGCCTGGGCGAAGGGACCGCCGGAGCCGATCGCCATCAGGTCGTCTTCCGGCTCGATCACGTCGCCGTTGCCGGAGATGATGAAGCTCTTCTCCCGGTCGGCCACGCACAGCAGTGCCTCGAGGCGGCGGAGCATGCGGTCGGTGCGCCAGTCCTTGGCAAGCTCGATGGCGGCGCGCGTCAGGTTGCCGTGCTGCTGGAGCTTGGCCTCGAAGCGCTCGAACAGCGTGAAGGCGTCGGCCGTGCCGCCGGCGAAGCCCGCCAGCACCTTGCCGTCATAGAGGCGCCGCACCTTGCGCGCGTTGCCCTTCATGACCGTATTGCCCATCGATACCTGCCCGTCGCCGCCCACGGCAACGACGCCGTTGCGACGCACGGACAGGATGGTGGTGCCGCGAAATTGTTCCATCTTGGCTCCGGAGTTCGGGTGAGTCGGCGCCTCAGCGGCGCTTGCGCGCCCGCGGGTGCGCCTGGTCATAGATGCGGGCTAGATGCTGAAAATCAAGATGGGTGTAAATCTGGGTAGTGCTGATGTCGGCGTGGCCGAGGAGTTCCTGCACCGCGCGCAGGTCGCCGCTGGATTCCAGCAGGTGGGTGGCGAAGGAGTGGCGGAAAGTGTGGGGACTGACCCCCTGCGGCAGGCCGAGGCGCCGGGCCCAGTACTCGACCCGGGCCTGGATGTTGCGCGTCGAGAGGGGCCGGCCGAGGCGGCTGATGAAGAGCGCGGAGACCGGCTCTTTTTCGAGCTGCGGCCGGACCTTGAGCCAGTCTCGCAGGGCCGCGCGGGCCTTCGTCCCGACCGGCACGATGCGGGTCTTGGCGCCCTTGCCGGTGACGCGCACGGCGCCCTCGTGCAGATCGACGGCCGTCGCCTCCAGCGAGCCCAGCTCGGCCAGCCGCAACCCGGAGGAGTAGAGCAGCTCCATGATGGCGCGGTCGCGCGTGGCGATGGGGTGGTCCCCGCGGACGTCGAGCAGCCGGGCCATCGCGTCGGCGTCCAGGGTGGCGGGCAGGCGGCGGGAGGCCTTGGGCGCCGTGACGTCCACGCCCGGGTTGGCCGTCACCACGCCCTCGCGCAGCAGGTATGCGAACAGGTTGCGCACGGCCGCCAGGCGCCGCTGGATGCTGCGCGGCGCCTGGCCGCGCCGGTGCAGCCGGGCCGCGAAAGACCGGACATGACCGCTGTCGACCTGCGACCACTCGCGGACTTCCGCGTTGCAGAGGAAGGTGTACAGGGCCTCGATGTCCCGGTGGTAGTTCTTCACGGTGAGCGCCGAGAGGCGGCGTTCGTGGCGCAAGTGGTCGAGCCACCGCTCCAGCCAGCGCCGGTCGGGGCCCGCAGCCGTCATGCGCGACTCGCCGCCAGCTCCCGGCGATGGCGGGCCGCGGCCAGGGCGGCGGAGGCGAGCTCGCCGATCCGCGCGAGGAAATCAGTGCTCATGGTCGGGTTGAAACGATGCGGATCGCTGCTGCCGATGGCCAGCATGCCGAGCTCGCAGCTCGCGCCGAGCGGCACCATGGCGACCGAGGCGATGACCGCGCCCTCGCCGGGAAACAGGAATTCGCGCTGGGCGTCGCGGATGCGGCCGCAGCGCGGCTTGGCCTGTTGCACGAAAGTGGCGAAGGTGCGCAGCGCGTTGTCCCCGCGCCGGGCATGGCGCAGGAAGCGGGAGTCCTCGGCGGGCAGCGGCTCGTCGCTGCCATGGAACAGGACCGCGACCGCCTGGCTGGCGCCGAAATCCTCGCGCAAACCCGCTTCGAGCGAAGCCAGCACGGCCTGCTGGTCGCTGGCGCGCAGCAGGCGAATGGCCAGCGCATGGATCTTGTCCGAGAGCGCCGAGTTGTCGCGCGCGACGTCCACCAGTTCGTGCAGGCGGCGTTCCAGGCTGCGGTTCTTTTCCTGCAGCACGCTGACCTGGCGTTCCACCAGCGACACCGTGGCGGCGCCGCTGCGATGGGGCAGGCGCAGCTGTTCCAGCAGGCCCGCATGACGCTCGAAGAAGTCGGGGTTGTCCGACAGGTAATCGGCGACGCCCTGGTCGTCGCTCGCGCCGGCCGCCCGGCCGCTCTGTTCCGTGCTGCTCACAATACGATGCTTCCCTCGAACACTTTCCTGGACGGCCCGCTGAGCCAGACCGGCTGCCCGCGCCCCTGCCATTCGACCACCAGTCGCCCCCCCGGCAGGTCGACGCTCACCCGGGAGTCTACCCTGCCGGCGTCCCGCAGTACTGCCACGGCGGCGCAGGCGCCCGTGCCGCAGGCCTGTGTCTCGCCGCAGCCGCGCTCCCAGACCCGCAGCCTGACGTGCCCGCGGTCGAGCAGTTCGACGAAGCCGACGTTGACCCGGCGCGGGAAATCGGGATGCGTCTCGAGGGCCGGCCCGAACTCGGCGACGGGTGCCGTTGCCGCCGGGCCGAGGCCCAGCTCGTCCAGCACCAGCACGGCATGCGGGTTGCCCATGGAGACCGCGCCCACCTCCAGCTGCCGGCCGGCGGCCTCGAGCACATAGCGCGGCGCCTCGGTGCGCGAGGCCATCGGCAGCGCCGCAGGATCGAAGTCGGGTACGCCCATCGCCACGGCCGCGCTGCCGCTATCGACCCGAGCCGCAACCCATCCGCCCGCGCTGTGCATCCGGAAAGACGCGCTGCCCGGCGCCAGCTCAGTGGCCCAGAGCAGCGCGAGGCAGCGGGCGCCGTTGCCGCACTGCTCGACCTCGCCGCCATCGGCATTCCAGATCCGGTAGCTGAAGGCGGCGTCGCCGCCGGGCGCCGGCGTGATGACGAGCAACTGATCGCAACCGATGCCTTCGCGCCGGTCGGCGAGCCGGCGCACCAGCCCGGCATCGGGAACAAACGGCTCGGCCCGGGCGTCGATCACCACGAAGTCGTTGCCCGCGCCGACCATCTTGTGGAACAGCAGGCGGGCAGGAACGACGCTGGCGGCTGTTTGGCTCATGACTGGGGGGCAATTATAGTGGGCGCGCCGCAACCAGGGTGGCTGGGATGAAATACACCGACCTCAGGGACTTCATGCGCCTGCTCGAGCAGCAGGGCGAGCTCAAGCGGATCGCGGCCCCGGTCAGCCCGGTGCTGGAAATGACCGAGATCTGCGACCGCACGCTGAAACGCGGCGGCCCGGCGCTCCTGTTCGAGCAGCCGAAGGGCTTCGACATCCCGGTGCTCGGCAACCTGTTCGGCACCCCGCGGCGGGTGGCGCTGGGGATGGGCCAGGACTCGGTCGAGGCCTTGCGCGAGGTGGGTCGTCTCCTGGCTTTCCTGAAGGAGCCGGACCCGCCCAAGGGCATGCGCGACGCCTGGCAGAAGCTGCCGATCTTCCGGCAGGTGCTCAACATGGCGCCGAAGACGGTGCGCTCGGCCCCCTGCCAGCAGAACGTTGTCGAGGGTCCCGACGTGGACCTGGAGAAGCTGCCGATCCAGACCTGCTGGCCCGGCGACGCCGGCCCGCTGCTCACCTGGGGCCTGGTGGTTACCCGGGGGCCGGAGCGCTCCCGGCAGAATCTCGGCATCTACCGCCAGCAGTTGATCGGCAAGAACCGCCTGATCATGCGCTGGCTGTCGCACCGGGGCGGCGCCCTGGACTTCCGCGACTGGCAGCAGAAGCACCCCGGCCAACCCTTCCCGCTGGCGGTGGCGCTGGGCGCCGATCCGGCCACCATACTCGGCGCGGTGACGCCGGTGCCGGACACGCTGTCCGAGTACGCCTTCGCCGGGCTCCTGCGCGGCGGGCGCACCGAGGTCGTGAAGTGCTCGCATGCGGACCTTGAGGTTCCGGGCAGCGCGGAGATCGTGCTGGAAGGCCACCTGCACCCGGGCGACAACGCCCCGGAGGGCCCCTTCGGCGACCACACCGGGTACTACAACGAGGTCGAGGAGTTCCCGGTCTTCACCGTGGA
This sequence comes from Gammaproteobacteria bacterium, assembly GCA_050125045.1. Taxonomy (GTDB): domain Bacteria; phylum Pseudomonadota; class Gammaproteobacteria; order Steroidobacterales; family XN24; genus XN24. The sequence goes on from JASFEC010000108.1 coordinate 6,492, forward strand.
CCGCGTGAGCTGGCGGGACAACCCGGTCTACCACAGCACCTACACCGGTCGTCCGCCGGACGAGCCCGCGGTGCTGGGCGTGGCGCTGAACGAGGTTTTCGTGCCGATCCTGCAGAAGCAGTTCCCCGAGATCGTGGACTTCTACCTGCCCCCGGAAGGCTGTTCCTACCGGATGGCGGTCGTGAGCATGAAGAAGCAGTACCCCGGCCACGCCAAGCGCGTGATGCTCGGCATCTGGTCCTTCCTGCGGCAGTTCATGTACACCAAGTTCGTGGTGGTCACCGACGACGACGTCGACGTGCGCAACTGGCAGGACGTGATCTGGGCCATGACCACGCGCATGGACCCGGCGCGCGACACGGTGATGATCGAGAACACGCCGATCGACTACCTGGACTTCGCTTCGCCGGTGTCGGGGCTCGGGTCGAAGATCGGTTTCGACGCCACCAACAAGTGGCCGGGTGAGACCCAGCGGGAGTGGGGCCGGCCGATCAGCATGGACCCGGAGGTCAAGGCGCGGATCGACGCGCTCTGGCCGGAGCTGGGCATCGATTGAACATAATGCGTGCGGTCAGTGGTAGGCTGGCGACCGTCTTGGGCCTAGCAAAAGCCAACGGAGTAGGGTGATGCGGCATATCCTGGTGATGAATCCCAAGGGCGGGTGCGGCAAGAGCACCATCGCGACGAATCTTGCAAGCTGGTATGCGACGCGTGGTCAGCAGGTCGCGCTGGCGGACTTTGACCCGCAGTGCTCGAGCCTGGACTGGGTGGGCCTGCGGCCCGGCGGGGCACCGCCGGTGGCAGGCGTGGCGGCTTTCGAAGACGGCCTGCGCAGTGTTCCGCGCAGCTCCGACGTGGTGGTGATCGACGCACCCGCGCGGGCTCACGGCCGGGAGTTGAACGAACTGGTGCGCCGCGCCGAGACGGTCCTGGTGCCGGTGCTGCCCTCGGCTATCGACATGCGGGCGGCGGCCAGCTTCGTCAACGAGTTGCTGGAAGTGGGCCGGGTCGCCCGCCAGCAGGCGAAGATCGCGGTGATCGCCAACCGCATCAAGGAACATACGGTGAGCTT
>JASFEC010000109.1:0-7531 GCA_050125045.1 Gammaproteobacteria bacterium
TATCGCGGTCGGTGGCGGCCTCGCCTGGTGGACCGGCAAGAAGGTCGCGATGACCGACATGCCCCAGATGATCGCGCTCTACAACGGCATGGGCGGCGGCGCCGCCGGCGCGATCGCCGCGGTCGAGCTCTACCAGGGCGGAGAGCACGCGCTCACCGTCACCTTCCTGGCGGTGCTCGGCGGCCTGATCGGTTCGGTGTCGTTCTCCGGCAGCCTGATCGCCTTCGCCAAGCTGCAGGGCTGGATGAAGAAGCCGATTCGCTTCAAGGGCGGCAACCAGGTCAACGCAGCGCTGCTGCTCGGCGCCTTCATCGTCGGTATGTTCCTGCTCGGCGACTACGCCGCGCACACCACCCTGGTGACGGTGTTCTTCTTGCTGGCGCTGGCCGCCGGCATCATGCTCACCAACCCGATCGGCGGCGCGGACATGCCGGTGGTGATCTCCCTGTACAACGCGCTGACCGGCCTGGCCGTGGCTTTCGAGGGCTTTGTGCTGCAGAACGAGGCGATGATCATCGCCGGCACGGTGGTCGGGGCCGCCGGCACGCTGCTGACCCAGCTGATGGCCAAGGCCATGAACCGCTCGCTCGCCAGCGTGCTGTTCAGCGGCTTCGGCGACGCCGCGGTGGACGGCGGCGAGGTCGAGGGCTCCATGAAGGAGATCGAGGCCTCCGACGCCGGAATCATGATGGCCTTCGCCAACCGCGTCATCATCGTGCCGGGCTACGGCCTTGCCGTCGCCCAGGCCCAGCACAAGGTCTGGGAGCTGACCCAGCTGCTGCAGGACAAGGGCGTCCAGGTGAGCTTCGCCATCCACCCGGTGGCGGGCCGCATGCCCGGTCACATGAACGTGTTGCTGGCCGAGGCCGGCGTGCCCTACGACCTGATCTACGACCTCGACGAGATCAACGCCGACTTCGAGAAGACGGACGTGGCCCTGGTCATCGGCGCCAACGACGTGGTCAACCCGGTGGCCCGCACCGACCCCTCGAGCCCGATCTACGGCATGCCGATCCTCAACGCCGACAAGGCCGAGAACGTCATCGTCATCAAACGCGGCAAGGGCAAGGGTTTCTCCGGCATCGAGAACCGCCTGTTCTACCTCGACAACACGCGGATGCTCTATGGCGACGGCCAGGCGGCGGTGTCCGAGCTGATCCACGCGATCAAGGCCAGCTGAGAACGTCGGGCTCCCCGCACGAGAGTCTCGTGCGGGGCTCCGCGGGACGCGAATCCGGGCCCCGGAACAGGCCGGGCAGCGGTCTCCGGGACCCTCTCCGGACCGGCCCGGGCCCCGCGCCGCAAGGCGCCGGACAGGTCACTTATTCACAAGAGCCGGGAAATACCGGGTGAAAGCCCTCTCAGCACACAAAGCACCGGAATTACATGGTGCAACTAGCTGTTTTTGAAACGTTTTTACTAGATGACGATTTTTTGACCAAACTGAGTCGCCCCCAGAAGTGATGCGGACTGAGCCGCCAATCCACCCACTGGTCCACAGAGTTATCCACAGGTTCTGTGGACAACTCGCAGCGCCTGGCCGGGGGATCGGCGGGTGACCATCCTCCGGGTGGCAATCGACGCCCCGCTGGACACCCTGTTCGATTATCTTCCGCCGGCCGACGGGCTCTTGCCGCCCGTCGGCGCCCGGGTCCGCGTACCTTTCGGACGCCGCCGACCGGTCGGCCTGGTGATGGCGCATGCCGACACCTCGGACCTGCCGGCGGAGCGGCTCAAGGCGGCGCTGGAGACGCTGGACGCGGAGCCACTGCTCGACGCCCGGCTGCGGCGGCTGCTGGACTGGACGGCGCGCTACTACCACGAACCCCCGGGGCAGGTGGTGGCCGCCGCGCTGCCGGCCCCGCTTCGCCAGGGAAGACCCCTGCCCGACCCGCCGCTGCGCATTAGCGGGAAAGGCCCGCCACCGGACAGCCTGGCGCGGCGGGCGCCGCGCCAGGCGGCCCTGCTCGAGCTGCTGGCCGAGAGCCCGCGGCGCAGCGACGACCCGGGGTTGCCGCCGGGCTGGCGCGCCATCGCGGCGCGGCTCGCGGCGCGCGGCCTGGTGGAGATGGAGCCGGAGCCCGCGGCCCCCGCCTGGGACTCGGCCCTGGCCGGCCCGGAGCTGACGCCGGCACAGCGGGAGGCGGTCCACGGCGTTGTCGGGGACCTCGGCGATTTCTCCACGCGCCTGTTGTTCGGCATCACCGGCAGTGGCAAGACCGAGGTGTACCTCGCTGCCGCCGCTGAATGCCTGCGCCGGGGTTTGCAGGTCCTGGTCCTGGTGCCGGAAATCGGCCTGACGCCCCAGCTGGTGGATCGCTTCAGGGAACGGCTGGGCGCGCCGGTCGCGGTCCTGCATTCCGGTCTCGCCGCCGGCGACCGGCTCGCCGCGTGGGCCGACGCCCGGGCCGGCCGTGCCGCCGTGGTGATCGGCACGCGCTCGGCGGTGTTTGCCCCGCTGGCGCGTCCCGGCCTCATCATCGTCGACGAGGAGCACGACCCTTCGCTGCGTCAGCACGAAGGCGTGCGCTATTCCGGCCGCGACCTCGCCGTGATGCGGGCCAGCCTCGAGCGCGTCCCGGTGGTGCTGGGCTCGGCCACGCCGTCGCTGGAGAGCCTGGCCCACGCCATGGAGGGCCGCTACCGGCTCGACCGCCTGCCGGAGCGACCGGGCACCGCGCGCCACCCGACGGTGACGCTGGTCGACCTGCGGCGCTATCCGGCCACCGAAGGGCTCTCCGGCCCCCTGCTGCAGGCCATGGCGCAGCACCTGGAGCAGGACGGCCAGGTGCTGCTCTTCCTCAACCGCAGGGGGTTCGCCCCGGCCTTGTTCTGCAGCTCCTGCGGCTGGGTGGCACAGTGCCGGCACTGCGACGCCCGCTACACCTGGCACCGGCGTGCCGGGCGCCTGCGCTGCCATCACTGCGGCCACGACAGCGCGCTCCCCGCCTCGTGCCCAGATTGTGGCGCGGACCTGCGGCCGGCGGGGGAAGGCACGGAGCGACTGGAGGACGCGCTGGCACGGCACTTTCCGGACGTCGCCATCGCCCGCATCGACCGGGACAGCACGCGCCGGCGGGGCGCCGTCGACCGGATCCTCGACGACGTGCGCGACGGGCGGACCCGGATCCTGGTGGGCACCCAGATGATGGCCAAGGGGCACGACTTCCCGGGCGTCACTCTCGTGGGCGTGATCAACGCCGACCAGGGCCTGTTCGGTACCGACTTCCGGGCTGGCGAGCGGCTGGCCCAGACACTCGTGCAGGTGGCCGGACGCGCCGGGCGCGCCGACCGGCCGGGAGAAGTGCTGGTGCAGACCTTGTACCCCGAGCATCCGCTGCTGCAGCGGTTACTGAGCGGCGGCTACGAGGCCTTCGCCGAAGCCACGCTGGAGGAGCGCGGCGCCGCGGGCTGGCCGCCCTATACCTACCTCGCAATGGTGCGGGCTGAGGCCGCCCGACCCGGCCCGGCCCTGGAGTTCTTGCAGTCGCTGCGGCAGGCGCTCGGCCGACCCGAGGGCATCACGGTCCTCGGGCCCGCCCCCGCGCCGATGGAAAAGCGCGGCGGCCGCTGGCGGGCGCAGCTGCTGCTGCAGGCTGCGCGTCGCCCGGCCCTGCACGCCGCCCTCCACCGGTGCGCCGCCGCGGCAGCCGGGCTTCCCGCGGCAAAGAATTTGCGCTGGCACATCGAGGTCGACCCTCAGGACCTCTTCTGACGCTGACCGGCGCCTGCGGCAGACGCTACAATGTGCGGCTCATCTCCTGAGCATGCAGGATCTCCCGCCGTGAAGACACAGATCGAAGGCCTGCTGGCCGCAGCGCTCGAAGCGCTCCGGGACCAGCTCCCGCAGGACGTCGCGCTCGAGGCCCGGGTAGAGCGGACGCGCGATCCGCGGCACGGCGACTTCGCCACCAACGCAGCGCTGGCCCTGGCCAAGCCGGCTCGGCGGAACCCGCGTGAACTGGCAGAGCTCATCGTTGCCAGCCTGCCGGCCTCCGAGCTGGTGGACGAGGTGTCGATTGCCGGGCCCGGTTTCATCAATTTCCGGCTGAGCAAGCTGGCCTTCGAGCAGGAGGTGCGCAACGTGCTGGAGCGCGGCGCCGACTACGGCCGCTCCGACAGCGGCGCGGGGCGCAGCGTCATCGTCGAGTTCGTCTCCGCCAACCCCACCGGCCCGCTGCACGTCGGCCACGGCCGCCATGCGGCCTATGGCGCCTCGGTCGCCAACCTGCTGGCCGCGACCGGCCACGAGGTGCATCGCGAGTACTACGTCAACGATGCCGGTCGCCAGATGGACATCCTCGCCGCCAGCGTGTGGCTGCGTTACCTGGAGGCGCTCGGCGAGTCCTTCGCCTTTCCCGCCAACGGCTACCGTGGCGGCTATATCCAGCCCATCGCCGACAAGCTGGTTGCGCAAGAGCATGACCGCCTGCGCCGGCCGGCCGCCGAGATCTTCGCCGACCTGCCGCCGGACGCGCCGGAGGGCGACAAGGACGAATACATCGATGCCGTGGTCGCCCGCATGCGCGAGCTGCTCGGCGCAGACGCCTACCGGAAGGTACACGCGCTGGGACTGGGCGAGATACTTGCCGACATCGGCAATGACCTGGAAGAGTTCGGCGTCACCTTTGACCGCTGGTTCTCGGAGCGCAGCCTGACCGATCTCGGCCTGGTGACCGAGTGCATCGACCGACTGAAGAGCGACGGCCACGCCTACGAACAGAACGGCGCGCTGTGGTTTCGCGCCAGCGCGCTCGGTGACGAAAAGGACCGGGTCGTGGTCCGCGACAACGGCCAGACGACCTATATCGCTTCCGACATCGCCTACCACCTGGGCAAGCGCCAGCGCGGCTACGACCTGCTGCTCGATATTCTCGGCGCGGATCACCACGGCTACGTGGCGCGTGTCCGTGCCGGCCTCGAGGCCATGGGCGAGCCCGGCGACAGCCTCGAGGTCCGGCTGGTGCAGTTCGCTGTGCTCTACCGCGGCGGCGAGAAAGTCCAGATGTCGACCCGCTCGGGCGAGTTCGTGACGCTGCGCGAGCTGCGTGGCGAAGTCGGCAACGACGCCGCGCGCCTGTTCTACGTGCTGCGCTCCAATGACCAGCACCTCGACTTCGACCTGGAACTCGCCAAGTCGCGCAGCAACGAAAACCCGGTGTATTACATCCAGTACGCCCATGCCCGCGTGCGCAGCGTCTTCCGCCAGGCGACGGAGAAGGGCTTTTCCTGGACGCCGGCGGAGGGCGGCGCCGGGCTGGCGCTGCTGGACAGCGCGCACGAACGGGCGGTGATGGCGACGCTGGGGCGCTTCCCAGAGGTGATTGAACTGGCGGCCGCCAATCGGGCGCCGCAGAACATCGTCCATTACCTGCGCGAGCTGGCCCAGGAATTCCACACCTGGTACAACGCCGAGACCTTCCTGATCGACGACGCCGGACGCCGCGCCGGCCGTCTCGCCCTGGCCGAGGCGACCCGCCAGGTCATCGCCAACGGGCTGGCCCTCGTGGGCGTCGGCGCACCGGATTCGATGTAGACATGGCAAGGGACTACAAACGCCGCAGCAGGAAGAAGCCGCCCACGCCGGGCTGGGTCTGGTTCGCGTCCGGGCTGGCCCTGGGCCTGGCCGTGGCCCTCGTCGTTCACTTGCAGCATGCGGGCACCGCACCGCCGGCGGAGCCGGTGGCGACACGCAGCGCCGAGCCGGCGTCGCAGCAGGCGGACGAGACCCTGGACGAGACCGTGGACGCCACCGTCGAGGAAGAAGACGGCTTCGACTTCTACACCATGCTGCCGGGGCTGGAGGTCGTGGTGCCAGAGGAGCCGGTGCGCGAGCGTCGGGACGATCGCGAGGCGGCGGCGGCGCCCGACCTGGCGCCGGGGCGTTACTGGATCCAGGCCGGGTCCTTTCGCCGCTTTGCCGACGCCGATCGGCGCAAGGCCGAGCTGGCGCTGCTGGGGCTCGAGTCGAGCATCCAGGCAGTCGCCATCGAGGGCCAGACCTGGCACCGGGTCCGTATCGGGCCGCTGCCGAATGCCACCGAGGCCGAGGCGGCGCGCCGGCAACTCGCCGATGCCGGCATCGGCGCGCTGGCGGTGCGAGAGCGCAACTAGGTCCGCCGCCCGGCGGGGTGGCGCTCAGTCCTCGCTGGTGCCGCGGAAATCGATCCCCAGCGCCCGGAGCTTGCGGTACAGGTGAGTGCGCTCCATGCCGACGCGCTTGGCGAGGCGGCCGACCTTCCACTCGCAGAGCTGGAGCTGCTGCTGCAGGTAAGCCCGCTCGAACTGCTCGCGGGCCTCGCGCAGGGGCAGCGCCATCAGGTCCTGGCTGAGCAAGGGCTCGTCCGGCGGCGCCGTGTCGGACAGGGCCTGCTCGACCTCGCCGAGGCTGATGTCCTCGCCGCCGCCGAGTATCAGGAGCCGGTGGACCAGGTTGCGGAGTTCGCGCACATTGCCCGGCCAGGGATAGTTGCGCAGCCGGTTCTGCGCCGCCACGCTGAAATGGCGGTACGGCAGCCCCTGGCTGTCCACCAGCTTGTCGAGGAAATGCCGCAGCAGGTCCGGCACGTCCTCGGGATACTCTCGCAGCGGCGGCACCGGCAGCACCACCACCGAGAGATACATCAGGAGTTCGCGCCGCAGCCCCGCCGGGGCGACGCGCTCCGCGCCCGGCGGCGCCGAGGCGATGACCCGGGCATCGAAAGGCTGGGCCGCCTCGCTCCCGACCGGCTTGAAGCGTCCGCTCTCGAGCACGCCGAGCATCAGGCGCTGGGCCTCCGGGCCGAGATCCTGCAGGCCCTTGATGAACAGCGTCCCGCCCTGCGCGCGCTCGAGCAGGCCGGGCTCGACCTTGCCCTGGAAAGCACGGCCGAACAGCGCGGCCTCCGCGGCCGAGTCCTGCAGGGTGCCGGCCACGAGTCGCACGAAGGGCCCGTGCGCGCGCTGCCCCAGGGAGTGGATGTAGCGGGCGAACAGCTCCCGCCCGCTGCCGAGCTCACCGGTGACCAGCACCGGCGTGTCGTGGCCCGCGACCCGCTCGGCCTGCTCCCGCAGCGCCTGGATCACGCGACTGCGGCCGACCGGCGTCGTCGAGGGCGGCACGATGCTGCGGCCGGCCTTGCCGCCCCGCCCTGACTCAAGCGCCCTCTCCACGGCGCGCAGCAGCTTGGCCAGCGAGACCGGCTTCTCGATGAAGTCGAAGGCCCCGAGGCGGGTCGCCTCGACCGCGGTCTCCACGGTCCCGTGGCCCGACATCATGACGACCGGGCACGCGGGCTGCGCCTTGTTGGCGGACCACTCGCGCAGCAGGCTGATGCCGTCCATGTCGGGCATCCAGATATCGAGCAGCACGAGGTCCGGCGCCGACCGCGCATAGCGCTCCCTGGCCTCGGCCGCATCCGCGGCTGCGACGACCTCGTAACCCTCCTCGGAGAGGATCTCCTCGAGCAGGCTGCGAATGTCCGCCTCGTCGTCGACCACCAGGATCCTGGCGCTGCTCATGCGTGGGTTCTCCTCAATTCAGTGCCCCGCG
>JASFEC010000110.1:0-7445 GCA_050125045.1 Gammaproteobacteria bacterium
GCTCTCGGGGAAGTCGGCCAGGAACTTGCGGAAGCCTTCCTCGGCCTGGGCGTAGCGTCCCTGGCGCAGCAGTTCCAGCGAGGCCTGGTAGCTGGCCTGGTCGTCCCCCGACACGACGGGGACACCCCCGCCGAGCGCCGCCCCTGCCGGTAGCTCGGCGTCCGGGGGCAGCGTCGCCGGCGGCAAAGCCCCGTCGCCCGCGCGGGTGCGGCGCTCGAGTGACTGCAACCGCTGGTCGAGATCGAGGTACTGGTCACGCTGGCGCGTGGCGGCATTCTCAGCCTCGTACTGCAGCGCCTCGGTCGAGCCGCGCAGTTGTCGCACTTCCTCGCGCAGCACTTCCAGCTCGCTGGCGATCCGGAGCAGGCTTTCGTTGCGGACCACGCGCTCGATCGCGTCGACCCGCTGGTCGATTTCCTCGAGCTTGAGCAGAACAGGGTCCTCCTCCGGCGGCAGGATGCAGCCCCCGAGCAGGGCCGCCGCGAACAGGGCAAGGCAAGGCTTGAGGGCGTTCATCGCAGGTAGACGATTTCCACGCGGCGGTTCATCGCCCACGCCTCTTCGTCCTCGCCGGTGATTGCCGGACGCTCCTCACCGTAGCTCACGGTGCTGAGCTGGCTGGCTGAGACGCCCTGCAGCATCAGCGCCTGGCGGACGGCCTGGGCGCGCCGCTCCCCGAGCCCGATGTTGTATTCCCGCGAGCCGCGCTCGTCGGTGTGGCCCTCCAGCCGGATCACGATGCCCGGGTTCTCGACGAGATTGGCCGCATGGGCAGCGACCGACTCGGCATACTCGGGGCGGATGGCGGCGGAGTCGAAATCGAAATAGATGATCGTGTGGCCGACCAGGCCGGCCTCGTCGCCCTCGCCGAGCCCGACGCCGCCACCGACGGGCTGGCCGTCGACGAAGCTGCCATCGTCCGGCAGGGGCTGCGTCACGAGCCCGCCGTCCTGCCCGCCGATCGGCTCCCGCCCGTCTCCAGGCGCTTCCGGCTCGGTCGTGGGCGTGCAGGCCGCCAGCACCATCGTGCCGGCGATCACCAGAGCAATTTTGCGTAGAGACATGGCGTGCGTTTCCTCTCGGCTTAGCGGGCGCGACCTCGGGTCGCGCGGCAGGGTGGCTATGTTAACCGTTCACATCATTGCGGGTAAGGCGACCAGACCGGCTCCCGGACCTCGCCCTCGGTGGTCGCGATCCGCTGGCGGACGCGACCATCGGTCGAGGTCGCCGCAAGCACGCCGCGGGCGCCCTCCCGCGTGGCATAGATGATCATGCTGCCATTGGGCGCGAAACTCGGTGACTCGTCCTGGCGACCGTCGGACAACACGCGCAAATTGCCGCGCGCCAGGTCGAAAACGGCGATGCGGAAATTGCCACGGTCGTTGTGCACGACCGCGAGCTGCTCGCCGTCGGGCGAGATACGCGGGCGCGCGTTGTAGCTGCCCTCGAAAGTCACGCGGCGCGGCGGCTCCCCGTCCAGGGCGACCCGGTAGATCTGCGGGCCGCCGGCCCGGTCCGAGGTGAAATAGATGCTGCGGCCGTTGGGAGCCCAAGCCGGCTCGGTGTCGATCGCCGGGTGGCGGGTCAGGCGGCGCACCTGGCCGGAGCCCAGCTCGATGACATGGATGTCGAGATTGCCGTCGACCCCGCCGAGCACCAGCGCCAGGCGCCGGCCATCCGGCGACCAGGCCGGCGCCGAGTTGATCCCGGGGCGGCCGGACAACACCTCCCGTCGCCCGGTCGCCACTTCCTGCACGAACACACGGGAGACGCCGGATTCGAAGGAAACATAGGCGATCCGTCGGCCGTCAGGCGACCAGGCCGGCGACATGATCGGCTCGGGCGACTCGGCGATGGCCGTCTGGCGGGCGCCGTCCGCATCCGCCAGCCAGAGGCGATAGCGGTTACTTCCGTCGACCTGCTCCAGGGTGACGTAGGCAATGCGGGTCGAGAACACGCCGGGCACGCCGGTGAGGCGCTCGAAGATCATGTCGGCAATGCGATGGCCAACGCCGCGCAGGTTCTCTGCCGGAGCCGTAAGGCTGAAGCCCATCAGCGGCTCGCCGCGGAACACGTCGAACACGTGGAACTCCACCTCGTAGCGACCCTCGGGGGTTGGACGCACTTCGCCGATCACCACGATATCGGCCTTGAGCAGGCGCCAGTCATCCAGTCGGACGTCCTCGGGCTGCGTCGGCCGGCTGACCATGTCGCGCCGGTCCATGGGCGCGAAGCGCCCGCTGGAAGCCAGGTCGCCGTCGACCACGGCCGCCACGTCCATGGGTGCCCGGCCGGCCCCGGCATAACCGAACGGCACGACGGCGATCGGCACGGCCTCGCTCACGCCCTGGGTGATCTCGATCCGCAGCTCGCCCTGGGCGGCGGGCGCCAGCAACAGCAGGAACATGGCGCAGAAGCCGGTAATGCGTTTGGTCATGAGCTGGTTCAATCCTCGGGCCTGAAGTCAAAGACAATGGTGCGTTGAAAAAGTGCGGGGTCGGGCGGCCGCGGCAACGGGGAGGCGCGCTCCACCGCCACGACGATCGACCGGCGCGTCGCCTCGTCGCCATTACAACGCAGGATCTCGGCGCTCACCACCTCCATGCCGGGGATCAGCCTCACTTCGACCTGGCAGTCGAGGCCCGCGCGGGCCGACGGGGGCCGGTTCCAGTTCCGCGTCACCTGGTCGCGGATGGAGGCGAGCCAGATCCCGTATTCGGCGGATCCCTGCAGTCGCAGCAGCCGTTGTTCCTCCTCGATCTGGGCCGCCAGCTGACGCTCCCTCTCTTCCTGCGCGCGCCGCTCCGCCTCCCGCCGGGCGGCCTCCTCGGCGGCTTTCCTCGCCTCCTCGGCTGCTTTTCTCGCCTCTTCGGCCTTTCTCGCTTCCTCCGCCTTGCGCGCCTCCTCGGCTTTCCTGGCCTCCTCGGCCTTGCGCGCCTCTTCCGCCTTGCGCGCTTCCTCCGCACGTCGGGCCTCTTCGGCCTGGCGGGCCGCCTCGGCCTGACGCGCCTCCTCCGCCCGACGCGCCTCGGCCGCCTGCCGCTCGGCCTCTTCCCGGGCGCGCCGTTCGGCCGCTTCCCGCTCCCGCTGCACGCGCAGCTGCTCCAGCCGCCGGGCCTCTGCCGCCTCCCGCTGTCGCTGCAACTCGGCGGCGCGCTGCGCGGCGCGCTCTTGCTCCACTGCCCGCAGGTCGGCCTCGCTCACGGCCACCGCCGGCACCGGCGGCCTTTCCGCGACCGGCGGCAGCGCCGGCGCAACCGTCAGGCCCGGCAGACCCACCAGCAGCGCGGCCAGCAGCGCCACGTGCAGCAGGGCGGCCAGGACCAGGGCCAGGGCGTGTTCACGCAGGAAGCCGAGCACCGGCTACTGGCCTCCCGGAGATCGCAGCTCCTCCGGATCGGTCACCATGCCGATCTGGCCCGCGCCCGCATCCTGCAGCACCCGCATCGCGCGGGCGACGTCGCCGTAGCTCGCGCGCGCGTCGGCCCGGACCAGCACCGGGCGATCGGGGCCACGGTTCAGCAGGGCCGTGGCCCGCTCGGTGGCGACCTCGGCACTGATCGGCGTGTCGGGTTCCTGGAAGTTCAGGTACAGCTGGCCGTCCTTGTCGACGGACAGCACCAGGGCCTCGTCGTCCAGGTAGCTCTCGGGGTCGAGCGGCTCGGCGCCGACCTTGGGCAGCTCGACCTCGATGCCCTGGGTCAGCAGGGGCGCCGTCACCATGAAAATGATCAACAGCACGAGCATCACGTCGATGTAGGGTACGACGTTGATCTCGCCCATCAGGCGACGACGCTGCCGCGCGGGCATGCTCAGGCCTCCGCGGCGCGCCGGGCGTGCCGCTGCAGGATGGTGGAGAACTCCTCCATGAACGTGTCGTAGCGGCTCTCCAGCCGGGCGACAGCGTCCGCGTAGCGGTTGTAGGCGATGACGGCCGGGATGGCGGCGAACAGCCCCATGGCCGTGGCGATCAGGGCCTCGGCAATCCCGGGGGCCACCATGGCGAGTGTCGCCTGCTGCACGTTACCGAGCGCGATGAAAGCGTTCATGATGCCCCACACCGTGCCGAACAGGCCGACGTAAGGGCTGGTCGAACCGACCGTGGCCAGGAAGGCCAGGTTGCTCTCGAGCCGATCGGCTTCCCGCATCTGCGACACCAGCATCGCCCGGCGCGAGCCGTCCACCATCTGGCTGGGCTGGAGGTCGGGCTGCTTGCGCAGGCGCGTGAACTCGCGAAAGCCCGCCTCGAAAATGCCAGCCATGCCACTGGAGCCGCCTTCGCGTGCCGTCATGCGCCGGTACAGGCCGTTCAGGTCGCCCCCGGACCAGAACTCCTTTTCGAAGGTATCCGCCTGCGTGCGGGCCCGGCTGAGCACACGCCGCTTCTGGATGATCACCGCCCAGGACGCCACCGAGGCCAGCAACAGCAGCAGCATCACCAGCTGCACTACCAGGCTGGCGTCGAGGACGAGACGGAGAATGGACATGTCGTGTTGCATGAGGAACCTACTTTTCGAATAGATGCGGCGGGAAGGCCGTTGGTCGCATGCCGTCGGCCCGCAGGCATGCCGCCGTGACCCGTGCGGTACAGAGGAGTTCCGCCTCGTCCCCCTGCCGCAGGATGGTCTGCCGGAAGCTCATGCTGGCCCGTCGCATCCGCTCGAGGACGACCGTGACGAGCAGCTCGTCCTCGAAGCGCGCCGGCTGCAGGTAACGGATTTCAACCCCGGTGATGGCGAACAACACGCCCTCCTCGGCCAGCAGCCGGGACTGGGAGACACCGAGGTGGCGCAACCACTCGCTGCGGGCGCGCTCGAGGAACTTCAGGTAATTGGCGTAGTAAACGACGCCGCCCAGGTCCGTGTCCTCGTAGTAGACGCGGACGCGCCAGTTGAACGGCTCGGCCAGGCGCGGCTGCATTTCAGCCCGCCTCGTGGTCGGGCCCGTCGCCCTGCTCGAACAGCGACAGCGTGTCGGGGTCCAGCGCCCGTGTCGGCGCCGGCAGCCCGAAATGCAGGTACGCCTGGCGCGTCGCCATCCGACCGCGCGCGGTGCGCATCATCAGCCCCTGCTGGATCAGGAAGGGCTCCAGCACGTCCTCGATCGTGCCCCGCTCCTCGCCGATGGCCGCGGCGAGGCTGTCGACGCCCACCGGACCGCCGTCGAATTTCTCGATGATCGTGAGCAACAGTCGCCGGTCCATCTGGTCGAATCCCCGCGGGTCCACGTCCAGCATATCCATGGCCGCCTTCGCCACCGCGGCGTCGATCCGGCCGCTGCCCTCCACCTGCGCATAGTCCCGCACCCGTCGCAACAGGCGGTTGGCGATGCGCGGCGTGCCGCGGGATCGCCGGGCGATCTCATGGGCGCCGGCCTGGTCCGCGGGCACGTCGAGAATTCCGGCCGAGCGCGTCACGATCCGCGTCAGGTCCGCGTCGTCGTAGAACTCCAGCCGCTGGACGATGCCGAAGCGATCGCGCAGGGGCGAGGTCAGCAGGCCGGCCCGGGTGGTGGCACCGACGAGGGTGAAAGGGGGCAGGTCGATCTTGATCGAGCGCGCTCCCGGGCCCTCCCCGATAATAATGTCGAGCTGGAAGTCTTCCATGGCGGGATAGAGGATCTCCTCCACCACGGGACTGAGACGATGGATCTCGTCGACGAACAGGACGTCGCGGGGCTCCAGGTTGGTCAGGATCGCCGCCAGGTCGCCGGCCCGCTCGAGCACCGGTCCGGAGGTATGGCGCAGGTTCACGCCGAGCTCGTTCGCCACGATATGCGCCAGCGTGGTCTTGCCGAGACCCGGCGGCCCGAAGATCAGGAGGTGATCCAGCGCCTCTTCGCGCTGCCGCGCGGCCTTGATGAAAATTTCCATCTGCCGGCGGACCGAGGCCTGCCCCACGTAGTCCCCCAGCAGCCGCGGCCGGATGGCCCGCTCGAGGGCCTCTTCCTCGCTGCCCGCGGCCGCGCCCACCAAGCGGTCGTGCTCGATCATTTGCTCACCTCGCCGCGGCCTGCAGTGCCGCGCGAATCATGGCCTCGGTGGTGTCGGCCTGTTCCTCGACCTGCTTCAGCAGCCGCTGCGCCTCGGCCGGCCGGTACCCCAGGGCGACCAGGGCACCGAAAGCCTCGTCCGACGGGGACCCGGCGGCGCCGCTGGCAATCGACTGGGCCACCCCGGCACCGGTCTTTTTGAGCCGGTCGCGCATCTCGACGATCAGGCGCTCGGCGGTCTTGCGACCGACGCCGGGAATCTTGGTCAGCGAGGCCGCGTCCTCCGCCTGCACGCAGCGCGCGAAAGCATCCACGCTGATCCCCGACAGGATCGCCAGGGCGATGCGGGCCCCGATGCCCCCGACCTTGATCAGGTTCCGGAACAGCTGCCGCTCCTCCTCGGAAGCGAAGCCGTAGAGGACGTGGGCATCCTCGCGCACCAGCAGGTGGGTCAGCAGTCGGACGGGCTCACCCGTCTCGGGCAACTGGTAGAAAGTGGACATGGGGGCCTCGAGCTCGTAGCCCACGCCGCCGACCTCGACCAGCAGCTGCGGCGGATGCTTGGCCACCAGGACGCCCCTCAGGAACCCGATCATGCCTGTCCTCCCCCGGCCAGACGCGTGCGCAACAGGCGCCCCTGGCGCAGCTGGGCATGAGTAATCGCGATCGCCAGCGCATCGGCCGCATCGGCCGCCAGCGGGCCGTCCAGCGCGAGCAGCCGGCGTACCATGTGCGCGACCTGGGCCTTCTCCGCGCCGCCGCTGCCGGTGACCGCCTGCTTCACCTCCCGCGGCGCGTACTCGTGGACCGGCACGGCCCGGGTGAAGGTTCCGCACAGGGCCGCCGCGCGGGCCTGGCCGAGCTTGAGGGCACTGTCAGCGTTCCGGTGCATGAAAACCCGCTCGATGGAAATCTCGTCCGGCCGGTAGTCGTCCACCAGGCGGGACGCGCTCTCGAAAATCACCTGCAGCCGGGCAGCCATCTCGCCGCCGCCGGTGCGGATGCAGCCGCTGGCCACGTAGGCCAGCGAGGACCCCTGCGCGGTGATGACACCGAAGCCGGTGACCTGGGAACCGGGATCGATGCCGAGGATAGTCACGGCCGCGGTCATCGACCTCCGCCCGGGCCCGCCTCAGGCATCCGCCAGCACATCGTCCGACAGTTCCGCATTGCTGTAGACCTCCTGCACGTCATCGAGATCCTCCAGCATCTCGAGGAGCTTCAGCACCTGGGCGGCATCGTCGCCGTCCACCTCAACCCCGGTGTCGGCTCGCATCGTGACCTCTCCCTCGGCCGGCTCGAGCCCCGCAGCCGCCAAGGCGTCACGCACCGCCTCGAACTCCGCGGGCGCAGTCAAGACGTCGAACGACCCGTCCGTCCCGCTCACGACATCCTCCGCGCCGGCCTCCAGGGCGGCGTTGAGCAGGCTCTCCTCGTTTGTGCCCGGTGCGTAG
>JASFEC010000111.1:0-7365 GCA_050125045.1 Gammaproteobacteria bacterium
CGTGATCGTGCGCTCGCCCAGCGCCTGCAGGTCCAGCACGGCGCGCAGGCTGCGTCCGATCAGGCGCTGAATTTCGAGCGTCCGCCCGCCCTGGCGCCCGCGGGCCGCCTCGCGGGGGTTCCGCGTGTGCGTCGAGCGCGGCAGCATGCCGTATTCCGCCGTCACCCAGCCCTGTCCCTTCCCCTTCAGGAAGGGCGGGACACGCTCCTCCACGCTGGCCGAGCACAGCACGCGGGTGGCGCCGAACTCCACCAGCACGGAGCCTTCGGCATGGCGCTGGTAACCGCGCTGGAAGCGCACGGGGCGCAGCTCGTCCGGCCGCCGCTTGCTGGGTCTGGTCATGATCCTGTCTCTTCCTCGCCGTCGTCCGGCAGCACGCGCAGGCCGACCGCCGTGGTGTTGTCGCTGTAGGGCGCGCAGGCCCGCACCGCGCGGCTCGCCATGCGCGTGAGCCAGTCCCCCAGCCTCGTGTCGCCGCGCGGCCCGGCGGCCAGCTCGTCGTCGTCGACGCCCGACCAGAGGCCATCCGAGCAGAGGAGCAGCAAGTCGTGGGGAGCGAGCGCCGTCGGCTCCGACACCGTCACCAGCGGCTGCTCGGACGAACCGCCGAGGCAGAACTCCACGTAGTGCCGCATCGGGTGGCCGGGAATCTCGTCTTCCTCGATCAGGCCGTCGCGCAGCAGCGCCTCGATGGCAGTGTGATCGCGCGTCCGGGCCGCCAGGACGCCGCCGTGCGCATAGTAGACGCGGCTGTCCCCGACGTGCGCCCAGACCGCCCGGCCGTCTCGCACCAGGCAGGTGGCGATGGTGGTGCGCGGCGCCGCGCCGATACCGACGCTGGCGCCGAGCGCGACGACCTCGTCGTGAGCGCGGGCAATCGCCTGGGCCAGGAAGCCGGCCGGGTCGACGTGGGGCCCGGCCCCGTCGAGGCTGTGCACGAGGCTCGCCACGGCCGTGCTCGCCGCCGCCGCACCGCCGGCATGACCGCCCATGCCGTCGGCGACGACCAGCAACAACCCGGCCTCTGCCTCGTGGACGGCAAGCCGGTCCTGGTTGTCCTCACGGTCGCCGAGCAGGCTGATTTCGGCTGTCTCGAAGCGCAATTGAACCCCTGGCCTTCTGCTAGACTACGCGCCCGCTCATTAGGGCGCGTGACCGGCCAGTATACGCTCACCGCGCCATGGATATGCAGCCATGATCCGTAGCATGACGGGCTTCTCCCGCAGCGAACGCGACGCTCCCTGGGGCGCCGTATCCTGGGAGCTGCGGGCCGTGAATCACCGCTATCTGGAGATGGGGCTCCGGCTCCCGGAGGAACTGCGCCCGCTCGAAGCCGCCTTTCGACAGCAGGTCGCTGCGCGGCTCAAACGCGGGAAGCTCGACGCCGCGCTGCGCGTGTCCTGGCATGCGGCCAGCGACCGCGACCTGGCGCTCGACCTCGACCTGGCGGCGCGGGTGGCGGAGGCGGCCGTCCGTATCCGCGAGCGCACCGGCGATCTCGCCCTCCCCGGCACCATGGACATCCTGCGCTGGCCGGGCGTGGTGCGCGAGCAGGCGCGGGACCTGGAACCGCTCGCCGAGCTCGCCGGCGAGCTGCTCGACGAGGCGCTGGCCGGACTGGAGGATGCCCGGCGCCGCGAGGGCGAGCACCTCGCCGCGGCGCTGCTGGAGCGGCTGGACGGCATCGCCGCCCTGGCCGGGGAAGCGCGCGCGGCGCTGCCCGAAGTACGCGCCGCCCTCGAGAATCGGCTGCTGGAGCGTCTCGCCGGCCTGGACCTGGAAACCCAGCCGCAGCGGCTGGAACAGGAGCTGGCGCTGCAACTGGGCAAGATCGACGTGGCCGAGGAACTCGACCGGCTGGCTTCCCACGTGACCGAGGTGCGCCGCATCGTGACCGACGCCGGCGGCGAGGCCAACGGCCGGCGGCTGGACTTCCTGATGCAGGAGTTCAACCGCGAGGCCAACACCCTGGGATCGAAATCGGTGGATGCCCGCACGACCCGCATCGCGGTGGAACTCAAGGTGCTGATCGAGCAGATGCGGGAGCAGGTCCAGAATGTCGAGTGAGCCCGCGCAGAACCGGCTGTTCGTCATCGCCGCGCCGTCCGGCGCCGGCAAGACTTCGCTGGTGCGCGCGCTCATGGAGCGCCAGCCCGAGCTGCGCTTTTCAGTGTCCTACACGACCCGCCCCCGCCGGCCCGGCGAGCAGGATGGCCAGCACTACCACTTCGTCGCGCCCGCCGAGTTCGCCCGGATGCTGGAGGAGGGCGCCTTCCTGGAGCACGCGCGCGTGTTCGGCAACTTCTATGGCACCGCGCGCAGCCAGGTCGCGGGACTCCTCACAGCCGGCCACGGCGTGGTGCTGGAGATCGACTGGCAGGGGGCCCGGCAGGTGCGGATGCAGATGCCCGAATCGGTCGGCGTCTTCATCCTGCCGCCGTCTCGGGCCGAGCTCGAGCGTCGCCTGCGGGGGCGGGGGACGGACAGCGACGAAGTCATCCGGCGCCGGCTGGCCGACGCGGCGACCGATATCTCCCACTGGGACGAGTTCGACTACGTCGTGGTGAACGACGACTTCGGCGGCGCACTCGACGCCCTGGCCGACATCGTGCAGGGACACGGCGCGGCCAGCCGTGCGGACCGGCCGGAGCTTGCACCGGTGGTCGCCGCGCTGCTCGCCTGAGAGTTCCTCCCGTACTGGCAGCACCGGCTGGGATTCCGTTACTATCAATCGCTCCGCCCCGCCCGACGGGGCACCCCTGAACCGCAGAGAGCGCCATGGCCCGTATTACCGTTGAAGACTGCATGCAGAACGTCGATAACCTGTTCGACCTCGTCCTGATCGCCTCCAAGCGGGCCCGCCAGCTTGCCAACGGCGCTCCCTCGAGCCTCGAGTGGGAGAACGACAAGCCGACGGTGCTGGCGCTGCGCGAGATCGCCGAGGGCACCATCGGCGAGGAAATTCTCGACGAGCCGGAGCCGGCGGCGCTGCTGCGGGAACCGGAGCCCTTCGACCGGCCGATCCCGCCGCTGGGAGACTGACCGAGGAGGATCCGCGCCCGTGGACTACGCTGCTTCCTTCCTGGCCCGGTTGCCTAAGAGGAAGCGCTCCATTGGGCTGGATCGGCTCAACCGCCGGATCGAGAAGTATCTGCCGGCCGACCAGGTCGCGCAGATCACCAGGGCGTACGAGTTCGCCGCGAAGGCGCATGAGGGGCAGCAGCGCTACTCCGGCGAGCCCTACATCTCCCACCCGGTAGCCGTCGCGACCATCCTGGCCGAGCTGAAGCTCGACGCCCAGACGCTGATGGCCGCCCTGCTGCATGACGTCATCGAGGACACCGGCGTCCCCAAGACCGACATTGCCGCCATGTTCGGCGAGGAAGTCGCCGAACTGGTGGACGGGGTCAGCAAGCTGGACAAGGTGGAGTTCCGCAGCCGCGCCGAGGCCCAGGCCGAGAGCTTCCGCAAGATGCTGTTCGCCATGGTCGGCGACATGCGGGTGATCCTGGTCAAGCTGGCGGACCGCACCCACAACATGCGCACGCTGTGGATCATGCCGCCCGAGAAGCGGCGCAGGATTGCGCGCGAGACCCTCGAGATCTACGCGCCCATCGCCAACCGGCTGGGCATGAACGCCATTCGGCTGGAGCTGGAAGATCTCGGCTTCCGCTGCCTTTACCCGCACCGCTACCGCGTGCTCGAGCGGGCGCTCAAGCGCGCTCAGGGCAATCACAAACAAGTGCTGCAGAAGATCGGCAAGCGCTTCGGGGAAAGCCTCGAGGACGCCCGGATCGAGGCCCGCGTGGCCGGCCGCGAGAAGCACATCTACAGCATCTACCGCAAGATGCGGGAGAAGAAGCGCGCGCTGAGCGAAATCGTCGACGTCTACGGCATTCGCATCATCGTCGACTCGGTGGACGACTGTTACCGCGCTCTCGGCGTCGTCCACAAGTGCTACAAGCCGATGCCCGGCCGCTTCAAGGACTACATCGCCATCCCGAGGGTGAACGGTTACCAGTCGCTCCATACGACGCTGTTCGGTCCCGGCGGACTGCCCTGCGAAGTGCAGATCCGCACCCACGAAATGGATCACATCGCGGAATCCGGCATCGCCGCT
The DNA here is from genome assembly GCA_050125045.1 of Gammaproteobacteria bacterium. Taxonomy (GTDB): domain Bacteria; phylum Pseudomonadota; class Gammaproteobacteria; order Steroidobacterales; family XN24; genus XN24. Next base: position 4,121 of record JASFEC010000111.1, read on the forward strand.
CACTGGCTTTACAAGAGCGGCGGCGCAACAGCCGACCAGCCGCAGGTGCGGGCGCGCGAATGGCTCGCCAGCCTGATGGAAATGGAGGAGGGCGGCAGCTCGGAGGAGTTCCTCGAGAGCGTGAAGATCGACCTCTTCCCGGACAAGACCTACGTTTTCACGCCGAAGGGCGACATCGTGCGGATGCCGCGGGGCGCCACCTGCGTCGACTTCGCCTACGCGGTGCACACTGGCGTCGGCAATCGCTGCGTCGCGGCGCGTATCGACCGGCGACCGGTGCCGCTGCGGACGGTGCTCAAGAACGGCCAGACCGTGCAGATCATTACTGCGCGCGGCGCCTCCCCGAACCCCGCCTGGGTGAACTTCGTGGTCACGGCGAAGGCGCGCATGGCCATTCGCAGCTTCCTCAAGAACCTCCAGCGCAGCGAGGCCGCCGAGCTGGGCCGCCGCCTGCTCGACAACGCGCTGCGCGAGTTCAAGCTGTCGGTCCGCAAGGTCCCGGCCGAGCGGATGCAGGCGGCCCTCGAGCTGCTCGGCTGCAACAACGTCCACGAGCTGTACGAGCAGATCGGCCTCGGGGAGCGCATGGCAGCCCTGGTGGCGCGCCGGCTGCTGCCGGACGACACCGGCGAGGCCGGCGCCGGCCAGGCCACCCCGCTGGTGATCGCGGGGACCGAGGGCATGGTCGTGACCTACGGCCGCTGCTGCCACCCGATCCCCGGGGACACGATCTTCGGCTACCTCAGCGCCGGCCGCGGCATCGTCATTCACCGCGAGGACTGCGGCAACCTGGCGGAGTTCCGCAAGCAGCCGGACAAGTGGGTGGCGGTCGAGTGGGAGAGCCGCCTCAACCGCACCTTCCCGGTGGAGATTCGTGCCGAGGTCCAGAACCGCCTCGGCGTCCTGGCTGCGGTCGCGGCGAATATCTCCTCCACCCAGACCAACATCGAGCACGTCCAGGTCGTGGAGCGCGACGGCGACAGCTCCTCTCTGATCTTCCTGCTGCAGGTGAACGGGCGCGAGCAGCTCGAGCGCGTGCTGCGCAGTATTCGGACCATGCCGGAAGTGCTGTCGGTGGCACGCACCAACACGTGAAGGAGACGCCATGACCCGCCGCGCTATCGCCACAGACCAGGCCCCGGCTGCCATCGGCACCTACTCCCAGGCGGTTGCCGCCGCCGGCACGATCTGGCTGTCCGGCCAGATTCCGCTCGACCCGGACACCATGGAGCTGGTGAGCGGGGATATCGGGCTGGAGGTCCGCCAGGTCTTCCGCAACCTCGCGGCCGTGGCTGCGGCCGCCGGCGCCACGTTGGACGACGCGGTGCGGCTGACGGTGTACATGACCGACCTCGGCGACTTCGCCGTGGTCAACCAGGTCATGGAAGAGGTGCTGCAACCGCCGTATCCGGCCCGGGCCACTGTGCAGGTCGCGGCGCTTCCCAAGGGCGCCCGCGTCGAAGTGGACGCCGTGCTGGTGCCCGGGGGCTGAGGTCCCGCCCCCGCGCGTGCCTGTCGCGCCCGAAGATTCCGTGACCCGCCTGAGCGGCGTCGGCCCGGCCGTGGCGTCCCGGCTGGAAAAACTCGGCGCCCGTACCGTGCAGGACCTGGCCTTGCTGCTGCCCGTGCGCTACGAGGACCGGACCCGGGTCGTGCCGATCGGCAGCCTGCGCCCCGGCCAGCGTGCCGTCATCGAGGGCGAGGTGCTGCTCACCGAGGTGATCAGGCGGCGGCGCCCCATGCTGGTGGTGGCCTTCGGTGACGCCTCCGGCATGCTCACCCTGCGATTCTTTCACTTCAACGCGCGCCAGCAGCAGTCGCTCGCCCGCGGGACGCGGCTGCGCTGCTTCGGCGAAGCACGCGCCGGCCAGCGCGGCCTGGAGATGGTGCACCCCGAATACCAGCGAGCGGCATCCGGGGACCAGCCGCAGGCGGAGACGCTGACGCCGGTCTATCCCGGGACCGAGGGCCTGACCCAGGTCCGCATCCGACAGCTGGTCGGACTCGCGCTCCGCGCCCTGGGCCACCGCCTGCCGGAGCTGCTACCACCGGGCACCCTCGCGGAGCGCGGCCTGCCGGCCCTGGAAGAAGCGCTGCGCCTGCTGCACCACCCCCCGCCCGACACGGACCTCGCCGCCCTCGAGGCAGGGCTCCATCCGGCGCGGCGGCGACTTGCCCTGGAGGAGTTGCTCGCGCACCAGGTGGCGATGCGGGCCCTGCGGCACCGGGCCCGCAAGAAGGCGGCCTGGCCGCTGCCCGGCGGGCCGCTCGTCGGGCGCTTCATCGGCGCGCTGCCCTTCAAGCTGACAGGCGCGCAGCGGCGCGTCATCGCGGAGGTCAGCCGGGATCTTGCGGCTCGAGAGCCAATGATGCGCCTGGTGCAGGGCGACGTCGGCAGCGGCAAGACCGTGGTCGCCGCGGCGGCCGCGCTGCAGGCGGTAGCCTCCGGCGCGCAGGCGGCGATCATGGCGCCGACCGAGCTGCTGGCCGAGCAGCACTACACCAACTTCCGCGGCTGGCTCGAGCCGCTGGGCATCACGGTCGCCTGGCTATCGGGCTCGCTGCCGGCGGCCGAGCGGCGGGCCGCGGTAGCGCAGATCGCTTCCGGCGAAGCGGCCGTCGCCGTGGGGACGCATGCCCTCTTCCAGGACGGGGTGGAGTTCTCCCGCCTGGCGCTGGCGGTGATCGACGAGCAGCATCGCTTCGGCGTGCACCAGCGCCTCGCGCTGACCGACAAGGGCACGCAGGAAGGCCGCCGACCGCACCAGCTGGTCATGACCGCCACGCCGATCCCGCGCACGCTGGCGATGGCCACCTATGCCGACCTCGACACTTCCGTGATCGACGAGCTGCCGCCCGGTCGCGGCGAGGTGCGGACGGTGGCCATGCCCGAGTCGCGGCGCGCCGAGGTCATTGCCAGGATCCGGGAGGCCTGCGCCGCCGGCCGCCAGGCCTACTGGGTCTGCCCGCTGGTGGAGGAGTCCGACCAGCTGCAGGCGCAGGCCGCGGAGGACACGGCCACGCTGCTGGCGGAGACCCTGCCCGAGCTGGACGTCGGCCTGGTCCACGGGCGCATGCGGCCCGCGGACAAGGAGCAGGTGATGCGCGCCTTCAAGGCCGGGGAAATCCACCTGCTGGTCGCCACCACGGTGATCGAGGTCGGCGTCGACGTGCCGCGCGCCAGCCTGATGATCATCGAAAACGCCGAGCGGATGGGATTGGCCCAGCTCCACCAGCTGCGCGGG
>JASFEC010000112.1:0-7351 GCA_050125045.1 Gammaproteobacteria bacterium
CGTGGTCCGGGCCGCCGTGCTCTATATCGTCGCGTCCTGGCTGATCATGCAGGTCGCGGACGTGCTTTTCGACAATCTCGGCGCGCCTGACTGGGCCTTCCGCATCCTGCTCGCCCTGCTGGCCCTGTTCTTCCTGCCGGCGCTCATCTTCGCCTGGCTTTACGAGATGACGCCGGAGGGCCTGAAGCGCGAGGCGGACGTGGATCGCAGCCAGACCATCCGCGCCAGCACCGGCCACAAGATGAACGTGCTGATCGTCGTGCTGCTGGTGGCGGCGATCGTCACCGTGGTGGCGGACCGGCTGATCCCGCCCGCGGCGGACCCCGAGCCCGCCGGCGTGACCATCCAGGCCACGCCGGCACCGCCCCCTCCGACGCCGCGGGTGACGGCGGATCCGGCGCCTGACGCCGGCCCGCCCGCGCGGTCGATCGCCGTGCTGCCCTTCGTCAACATGAGCGGTGACGAGGAGAACGAGTACTTCGCCGACGGGCTATCGGAGGAGATCCTAAACTTCCTGGCTGGGGTCCCCGACCTGCGCGTGACGGCCCGCACCTCGTCCTTCCAGTTCAAGGGCCAGAACCAGGACGTGCGGGCGATCGGCGAATCACTGCACGTCGCCAACGTGCTCGAAGGCAGCGTTCGGCGAGCCGGCGGCCGCGCTCGCATCACCGCGCAGCTGATTCGTGCGAGTGACGGGTACCACCTGTGGTCGGAGACCTACGACCGGCAGCTGGACGACGTCTTCGAGGTCCAGACCGAGATTGCCGACAACGTGACCCGGGCGCTCGGCGTGGTGATGGACGAGACCCAGCGCCAGGCCATGGTCGATGCCGGCCTGCGCAACGTCGAGGCCTTCATTGCTTACCAGAAAGGCCTCCAGGCATTCATCGAAGCGCATGCGCAGGCGATCGATATGGAGCTGCTGGCGGAGGCCACGCGGGAGTTCACCCACGCCACGGAGCTTGAGCCGGCCTTTGCCAACGCCTATTTCATGCGCAGCGATTATCACGCTCACCGCATCACGCTGCCGGAGCTCGACGCGGCTGAACGCGAGGTGGCTTTTGCCGACTACCAGCGTGATCTCGAGCTCGCCAGCGAGCACGCACGGACGGCGACCCAGCGGGCCCTGATCGAGGTCGACCGCGAACTGGTGGCACCCCGCTGGACCAGGGTTCGAGCACGCATGGCCGCGGCTCTCGAGGTGACGACGTGCGAAACCCAGATGTGGTTGGAGGTGTCCCCGATATTCGGCTTCGCTGAGCAGCAGCTCGCCCGCGCTGAACGGATGGTCGCCTGCGACCCGCTCAACGTGCTGAATTACTACGACGCCGCGCGCGCAGCGCTATGGTCGGGTCAGGCCGAAAAAGCCCTGCAGTGGGTCGAGGCGGGCCTGCGGCGTGTCTCAGACGATCCGACGCTCATGCTCACCGAAGTGAACGTGCTGATTGCCCAGGGACGGCTGGAAGATGCTCGCGCCCGGATTCCCGCCCTCGCCGGCTGGTATCGCCGGTTGGCGGAAGTCAATCTCGATAACGCAATGGGCCGATTCGAGGCAGCGCGGGTCCGTGCCACAGAGCTGGCGGACGAGGTTCCCGAGAGTATGTCGCACATGTTCGATATCACCGGCAGCGCCGCGGTCGGCGACCGGGTCGCCGCGAATGCCGCCGCCGCCCGGATCGACACACTACCGTCGGGCTCGCTCATGCTGGCCTCCATCACGCTGGAGTGCATGTGTGGCGCGCCCTTCGACCTGGACGCCACGCCCAACTTCCGCCAGCGGCTCGAGGAAGCCGGCGCCGCCTGGCCGCCGACGCAGATCCTCCCGGTGGCGCCGCCTGTGAATTGACGGCAGAGCAGGCCGCGGCGGAACACCATGCCGAGAGAACTCTGAATGCACACACAACCCAGGGAGCACGCCATGCGCGCCACGCCGACTGATCGAAGAATGACCCGGCGCACCGTGCCGGCCGCGCTGCTCTGCCTCGCGGGCGCGCTCACGCTGTCCGGATGCGCCCAGACGGTCAAGGTACAGAGCGGGTGGCAACCGGACGCCGCCCGCGACAAGTCCTTCAGCCGGGTGCTGGTGGTCGGCGTCAGTCCCGACTACAACCAGCGCTGCGCGTTCGAGACGTTCGTGGCCAGCCAGATACGCAGCTCGGCGACGACCGCATTCACCAGCTGCCGGGTGCTGTCGAGCAAGGAGCCGCTCACGCGGGAGAACGTCGAGCGCGCAATCGCCGAGCACCAGGCGGACGCGGTGCTGGCGACCATATTGGTCGCGGCCGAGGTCGGCGCGCGGGAAGGCGGCACCAGCGAAACCCGCGGCGAGGGCTATTACAAGGCCACCGGCTACGGTTACGGCATCGGTTACTTCGGCAGGTATGGCGCTTATGGCGGCTACGGCGCCTACGGGGTGCCGGTGGTGTACGGAGAGTTCCGCACCGCCCCCACCGTAACCACCGTCCAGGGCTCCGTGGAGATCGCTTCCGGGGTGTTCGAGACCGCGGGCGCCACGATGGTCTACGAACTGAGCACCACGGCCAGGGACATCGGTTCGCGTGCCGACGGACTCGCGGAAGTCTCGGGAGCGATCGTGGACCGCCTGCGCCGGGACGGACTCGTCCGCTAGGCTGACGTTCCGGCAGCCCGCGACATCCCGGTGGGCGGCCCAACCTCAGCCCGGGCAGGAGATCCCGGTGCCGCCCAGCCCGCAGTAGCCGCCAGGATTCTTGGCCAGGTACTGCTGGTGATAGTCCTCGGCGTAGTAGAACTCGGGCGCCTTGCGAATCTCGGTGGTGATGCCGCCGTGCCCGGCTCCGGCCAGGGCCTCCTCATAGGCGGCGCGAGTCTCCGCGGCGAGCCGATGCTGGGTCTCGTTGAACGTGTGGATCACAGAGCGGTACTGCGTGCCGACGTCGCCGCCCTGGCGCATGCCCTGGGTCGGGTCGTGCATCTCCCAGAAGATCTTGAGCAGGTCGCCGTAGTCGATCTCGCGCGGGTCGAAGACCACGCGAACGACCTCGGCATGGCCCGTTGCGCCGGAACAGACCTCTTCGTAGGTGGGGTTCGGCGTGAAGCCGCCGGAATAGCCCACCGCCGTCACCCAGACGCCGGTCGCCTGCCAGAATTTGCGCTCCGCGCCCCAGAAGCAGCCCAGCCCGAATTCTGCCACCTCCAGCCCTTCCGGGTAGGGAGGCTTCAGGGGATGCCCGTTGACGAAATGCGTCTCCGGCACCGCCATGGGCTCGGCCCGGCCGGGCAGCGCATCCTCGGGCGCGACCATGCGGGTCTTCTTTTCGAGCAGCGCGGCAAACACGTATCGGTACTCCTGCGGGAATCTACGGCGATTTGGACAAGAATTTCGGCCGCAGGTTGCAGCAGGATTCAGGACCTGCGCCGCACATCATAGCGGGCGCGCGCCTCGGCGAGGCGTCCCGACACCGCGCGGGCGAGCGACTCCGGGGCCAGCACGCGCACATCCGGGCCGTACTTGAGGATGTCCATCACCAGCTCGCGCGGGTCGCTGTAAGGCACCTTGAGCAGGTACGAGCCGTCGAGCTGGAACAGTCCTTCCTGTTCCGGGTGCCAGGTTTCCCGCGCGACCCAGCGTGCCCGCGCCGGGCTGAACTCCAGCACGGCGATCTCGGTGCGCGCACCGGAGAAAATGCCGAAGCCGGCACCTAGATGCTTGTCGAGGCGCTTGCCGGAAATCTCCCGCGCGCTGCGCTCCAGCATCTCAGCTTCGACGATGGCATCGGCGGAGAAAGTGCGCAGCGCCTGGCGCTCGTGGCACCAGGCGTCCAGGTACCAGTTGTCCCGGTAATGGACCAGCCGCTGGGGCGAGATCGTGCGCTCCGTGGTCTCGTCGCGCACCCGGCTGTAGTGGCGGATGCGCAGCCGCTTGCGTGACAGGACGGCGGAGGCGAGCGCCTGGAAACATTCCGGCTCGACCGGCCGATGCCCTACTTCGAGGACCCGGATTCGCGCGCCGACCTCCTCGGCCGAATGCTCCCCGACCTCGATCAGGCGCCGGATCCGGTCCCGCAGCGGCCGCACGTGCGGACCCAGCAGGCCGGGCTGCAAGCCTTCGAGCAACTGTTCCATGGCCAGCAGCGCGTAGATCTCGCCGGCACTGAGCCACAGCCCTGGCAGCTCGTAGTTCTGCTGCGCTCCGTCCTCGACGCCAAGCCGATAACCGCCGGCCTCGGCGTCCCAGATAATCGGCGCGTCCATGCGGTCACGCAGGTATTCCAGGTCGCGCTTGAAGGTGGCGCGGGACACCTGCAACGCCTCGAGAAAGGCGTCGCGCGACACCACCCGCCGCTCTTTCAGCAGGCGGATTATCTTGTGGAATCGTTCCGACCGATCCATCGCCGCATGCGTCTCCCTTTTGCGCATCATAGCCGGGGCGGGCGCACAACTGCACGGCCTCGGGCGAGACGCCGCTGGCGGATTCCGGGGTTACGGTTATGCTGTGGAACGATGTCGACCGCCCGGCGAGGTCGCCGGCGAGCGCGACGAACCCATCAGGAGAAGGTCAATGAGCAAGAGCAAGGGCGCAGCAAAGAAAGACGACAACAAGCCACTGGTCGTCAGCGTGGCGATCGATGAGCAGGGCACGGTGCAGGTCGATCCTGAGTGCCTGCTGGTGACCAAGAAGAAACAGCGCATCCGCTGGAAGCTGGACCCGGCATCGGCCAAGAATTGGCGGCTGGCCGGACTGTGCTGGTGCGGCGACAAGCAGCCGCCCGCCGACGAATTCCACGACTGGGTCAAAGAGAAGGCCCGGATCACCGTGACCGATCGCAACACGGCCAAGGGCGACTGGCCCTACGGTATCCTCTACCGCGAGAAGAAAGCGCCCAAAGGGACGCCGCCCCGCGTCTTCGACCCCGTCATCAGCAATGACCCCAGGTAAGCCGGAGCGCCATGTAACCTTCCGGCGTTCATGCAGTCTGATGACCTGAGCCGCTCACACACTCGGAGACGTCATGACACGTACCAGCAGGGGATATGGCCGCTGGCTTGTCCTTGCACTGCTCGCAGCCCTGCTCGTCCTACTCTGGACCTCGGGAGCCGGTGACGCACTGACGCTCGAGCGCCTGAAGGCACAGCAGACCGCGCTGCAGGACTGGACGACGGCGCGTCCCCTGCTCGCCTCGCTGCTCTACGGCCTGCTGTACGTCGGCGTCGTGGCGCTGTCCATCCCGGGCGCCGCGGTCATGACCCTGGCCGGCGGCGCGGTGTTTGGCTTCCTGCACGGCCTCGTCCTGGTGTCCTTCGCCAGCACCATCGGCGCCACGCTCGCCTTCCTGGTCGCGCGCTACCTGCTGCGCGCGCCTCTCCGGCGGCGCTACGGCAAGCGCCTGCAAGCCATCGATGCCGGCATTCACCGCGACGGCGCTTTCTACCTGTTCATGCTGCGCCTGGTGCCGCTGTTCCCCTTTTTCCTGATCAACCTTCTGGCCGGCCTCACCGCCCTCCGCACGCGTACTTTCTTCTGGGTGAGCCAGCTGGGGATGCTGCCTGGCACCGCCGTGTACGTCTATGCCGGTACCCAGCTGGCGCGGATCGAGGCGCCGGGAGACGTGTTCTCGCCGGGCCTGCTGGCGGCCTTCGCCCTGATCGGGCTGATGCCGCTTGCCAGCCGCTGGCTGGCGCGATGGCTGCAGGGCCGGCGCGTTTACCGCGGCCACCGCCGCCCGCAGAGCTTCGACTACAACCTGGCAGTGATCGGCGCGGGAGCCGCAGGCCTGGTGACCGCCTACATCGGCTCGGCGGTAAAAGCCCGGGTGGCGCTTATCGAGCGCGACCGCATGGGCGGCGACTGCCTCAACACGGGCTGCGTACCCTCCAAGGCGCTCATCCGCTCGGCCCGGCTCGTCGCGGAGGCGCGGGCCGGCGAACACTACGGCCTGGACCGCGCGGACCTGAGCTTCGACTTCGGCCGCGTCATGGACCGGGTGCGGGAGGTGATCCAGCGGATCGAGCCCCATGACTCGGTGGAGCGTTACACCGGGCTGGGCGTCGACGTGCTGCAGGGCCAGGGACGCCTGGTCTCGCCGTGGGAGATCGAGGTGGACGGGCGCCGGATCTCGGCGCGCAACATCGTGATTGCGACCGGCGCGCGGCCGCTGGTGCCGGCTCTGCCGGGCCTCGACGCCGTCGAGTACCTGACCAGCGAATCGCTGTGGGACCTGCGCGAGCTGCCCGGCCGGCTGGTGGTCCTCGGCGGCGGGCCCATCGGCGTCGAGCTGGCGCAGTGCTTCGCCCGCTTCGGCAGCGAGGTCACCGTCGTCGAAATGGCACCGCGACTGCTGCCGCGCGAGGACGAGGACGCGGCCGGGTTGCTCGCGGCCTGCCTGCGCGCGGAGGGCGTGCGCCTCGCGACCTCACACCGGGCGGTGCGCGTGGCAACAGCTGCCGACGGCCTCGCCCTGGTCTGCGAGCACGAAGGCACCGAGACGACGCTGCCGTTCGATCGCCTGCTCATCGCGCTGGGCCGGCAACCGAACACGCGCGGCTTCGGCCTCGAAGAACTCGGGGTTGCGGTGGAGGACAAGGGCACCGTGGCCGTGGACGGCCTGCTGCGGACGAATTTTCCAAATATCTACGCCTGCGGCGACGTCGCGGGCCCGTACCAGTTCACCCACGTCGCCGCCCACCAGGCCTGGTATGCCGCGGTCAACGCCCTGGCGGCCCCGTTCTGGTCCTTCCGCGCCGACTACCGCGTCATCCCCTGGGCCATCTTCACCGACCCCGAGGTCGCCCGCGTCGGCCTGTCCGAAGCTGAGGCAAAGGACCAGGATATCGACTACGAGGTGACGCGCTACGACCTCGCCGAGCTGGATCGCGCCATCGCCGACGGTGCGGCCCGGGGCTTCGTCAAGGTGCTGACGCCGCCAGGCAAGGACCGGATCCTCGGCGCCACCGTCGTCGGCCCGGAAGCCGGCAACCTGGTCGCGGAGTTCGTGCTGGCCATGAAGCACGGGCTCGGCCTGAACAAGCTGCTCGGCACCATCCACGTTTACCCGACGCTGATGGAGGCCAACAAGTACGCCGCCGGGGAGTGGAAGCGGGCGCATGCGCCGGCGGCCGCCCTGCGGCTGGCGGAGCGCTTCTTCGCATGGCGGCGCCGCTGAGGCTGTCCGTCGTCGTCCCGGTGGGCCCCGGGGACCGGGCCTGGACCGGGCTGCTCCGCGACCTCGCCGCTCTCGACGACTCGGCCGAGGTCATCCTGGTGGCAGCCGAGGGCGAGGCACCGGGGATCTTCGCGGCGCAGGATTACGGCCTCACGGCACGGACCCGCTGGCTGGAAGCCCCGGCTGGCCGCGCGCGCCAGCAAAACGCC
>JASFEC010000113.1:0-7318 GCA_050125045.1 Gammaproteobacteria bacterium
CCTGTTCGCCCGCCTGAACCGCGTCGGCACGACGGTGCTCGTGGCGAGCCACGACCTGGCGTTGCTGGAGCGCATGGGCCACCGCCGAATCGCGCTTGCGGACGGCCGTCTTACGGAGGACCTGGATCATGCCTTCCCGGGCGCCCCGCCACAGGAAGCCTAGGGCCGCGCGCCGCAGGCGCCGGCCGCCGCTGCTGGGCCGGCTGGCAGACTTGCGCCTCCCGCGACCGTCGCTGCGCCTGCCGTCGTGGCGCGCGGCAGGCCTGCTGCGCAGCTGGGCGCGCCTGCATGTCCAGACCCTGATCGGCTCGCTGGGGCGCCTGGCCAGCCAGCCGGTGGCAACAGCCATGACGGTGGCGGTGATCGGTATTGCGCTGGCGTTGCCGGTCAGCCTCTACCTGCTGGTCCAGAACCTCCAGGGGCTCTCCGGTCACTGGGACGAGGGCATCGAGGTTTCGCTCTATCTCGAGCCCGACCAGCCGCTGGCCCAGGCACGCAGCCTGGCCGCGGAGATCGAGGGCTGGGAGGAGGTGGCCGCCACCGGGCTGGTCAGCGCCGAGGAAGCGCTGGCAGAGTTCCGTGCCGGTTCGGGCCTGGGCGACGCGCTTGGCGCCCTCGAGCACAATCCCCTGCCGCACCTGGTGACCGTCCGCCCGGCCTCCGGCCACGATTCCCCCGAGGCGATCGAGGTCCTGGCGGAGCGACTCCAGGCCCTGCCGGCCGCCGACCTGGTGCAGGCCGACGCGGACTGGGTGCGGCGCCTCTTCGCCATGCTGGAGATCGGGCGCAGGCTCGCCACGCTGGCCGGCCTGCTCCTGGCGCTCGGCGTGCTGGTCATCGTCGGCAATACCATCCGCCTCGACATCCAGAACCGGCGCCAGGAAATCGAGGTCATGAAGCTGATCGGGGGGACCGACGGCTTCATCCGGCGGCCGCTCCTTTACAGCGGGACCTGGTACGGGCTGGGCGGCGCGCTGGCGGCCGTTCTCATCGTCCAGCTCGGGCTCTGGGCACTGTCGGGTCCCGTGACACGGCTGGCAGGTCTGTATGGCTCGGCTTTCCGGCCGGAGGGTCCGGGGATAGCAGGCGCCCTGTTGCTCCTCGCGCTCGGCGCAGCCCTCGGCTGGCTGGGCTCCTGGATCTCCGCCACCCGCCATCTCCGGCAGGTCGAGCCTGGCCTCTGAGACAACCCTCTGAACCTCATGGTTTTTTTGAAGCCTGGCGCGGGGAACCCGGGCGGGTCTTAGCACTCTAAGGACTCGAGTGCTAAACTTTGGCCGCCATGGGAGGTAAGGAATGAGCACAGCGCTGGTCGCGCGACAGGAAGGCATGATGCTGACCGTACCGGTCGGCAATCTGGACGCGTATATCAACGCGGTGTCGACCGTGCCCGTGTTGTCCGCCGAGGAAGAGACCGAGTTGGCCTGGCGCTTCCGCCGCGACAACGATCTCGACGCGGCGCGCCAGCTGGTGATCTCCCATCTCCGTTTCGTCGTCCACATTGCCCGCGGCTACAACGGCTACGGCCTCCCCCTGGGCGATTTGGTGCAGGAGGGCAACGTCGGCCTGATGAAGGCGGTCAAGCGCTTCGACCCGAGCGTGGGGGTGCGGCTGGTCTCGTTCGCCGTCCACTGGATCCGGGCGGAGATCCACGAGTTCGTGCTGCGCAACTGGCGCCTCGTCAAGGTCGCCACCACCAAGGCGCAGCGCAAGCTGTTCTTCAACCTGCGCAAGGCCAAGCAGCGGCTCGGATGGCTCTCGGCCGACGAGACGCGGGCAGTGGCTGACGACCTTGGCGTCTCGCCGGAAGAGGTCAACGAGATGGAGAAACGGCTCGCCGCCCGCGACATGGCCTTCGACCCGGCACCGGACGCCGACGACGACGGCCACGTCGGATCACCCACCGGATTCCTGCCGGCCCCCGAAGCGGATCCCGCCGAACTCGTAGCCCGGGACGACTGGGAGGAAAACGCCACCACGGCGCTGGCCGCCGCGCTGGCCGAGCTCGACGAGCGTGGTCGCGACATCCTGCAGCGGCGCTGGCTCAGCGAGCAGAAGGCAACGTTGCAGGAACTGGCTGCCGAGTACGGCGTCTCGGCGGAACGCATCCGACAGATCGAGGCGGCCGCAATGAAGAAGCTGCGGGCCCGCCTGGGCGAGCCGGTGGCAAGCGCCCTTTAGCGGCGCCCGCCGCGACCCGGCATCCCGTAATTCTTACTCGGTAATCGGCGACAGCCTGATCTCGACCCGCCGGTTGAGCGCACGGCCTGCAGGCGTGGCGTTGTCGGCGATAGGCTGGCTGAGCCCGCGGCCGAAGGCCAGGAGGCGCTCCTGGGGGATTCCCCGGTTGAAGATGTAGGTGGCGACGGTGGCGGCGCGGCGCTCCGACAGCGCCTGGTTGTACTCGGCCGAGCCGGTGCTGTCCGTGTGCCCCACGACCTCGAGCACCGTCTTGTCGTACTTCTGCGCCACGAGCGTCACCGAGTCCAGGACGGAGAAGAACTGCGGCTTGAGGTCGGCGCTGCCGGTCTCGAAAGTGACGTTGCCCGGCATGTTGAGGATGATCTCGTCGCCCACGCGGGTCACGCCGACACCCGTGCCCTCGAGCTGCTGCCGCAGCTCGGCTTCCTGCTGGTCCATGTAATTGCCGACGGCGCCGCCGGCCAGCGCCCCGACACCGCCGAGGATCAGCGCCCGCTTGCGGCGCTCCTTGGAGTCGTCGCCCGTAAGGATGCCGAGCAGGACACCGGCGCCGGCCCCGATCGCGGCCCCCTTGGTGGCGCTGGCCGTCTTCTCCTCGCCCGTGTACGGGTCGATGGTCTGGCAGCCGGCCGCCAGCGTGGCGGCGACGGCGGTCAGCAGTATGCGCTGGATTGGCGAAGGCATGGTGTATCTCCCTGTGTCGAGTTGACCGCCCCGCCGGAGCCCGGGCGGCGGCCGCTTGTGATAGTTTCTCAGACCGCCGCGCGCGGTGCGCGTTCCGCAACGAGCAGGAGGAGAGCGATGCGCAGCATCCACCAGTGGCTGGACGAGTACGGGGAAAGCCACCAGAACCCGGTCAACAAGCGGATTCACTGGATCTGCGTGCCGGCCATCGTGCTCAGCGTAATCGGGCTGCTGTGGTCCATCCCCGTTCCCTCGGCCTTCAACGAGATCTCCCCGGCACTGAACTGGGCGGTGCTCCTGGCCATGGCCGCCGTGGTCTATTACTTCATGCTGTCGGTCCCGCTGGCGCTGGGCGCCGCGGCGGTGCTGTTCCTGCTGCTGCTCGCGGCAGCAGGCCTGGATCGCCTGGCCACGCCGCTGTGGGTGACCTCCGTGCTGATCTTCGTGGTGGCCTGGGTCGGGCAGTTCATCGGGCACCACATCGAGGGCCGCAAGCCGTCGTTCTTCAAGGACCTGCAATTCCTCATGATCGGGCCGCTCTGGCTGCTGGCGGCCGCTTACCGCGGCGCCGGCCTGCGCTACTGAGTCACCGGGCATTATAGAATGGCGCCTTTCGCCGGGCGGCTGCGCCCGGCGCCGTGAATCCCCGGAGAGCCCAGCGTGAGTTCCGTCAATCCCCTCGACTTCTACGACGTCCGCAGCCAGCTTAGCGAGGACGAGCAGATGGTGCAGGACACCGTCGCCCGCTTCACCGACGAGAAGGTCCTGCCGATCATCCGCGAGTGTTTCGAGGAGCACCGCTTCCCGGCCGAGCTCGTGCCCGAAATAGCTGCGCTCGGACTGCTGGGCTCCTCCCTGGAGGGCTACGGCTGCGCCGGCCTGAACGGTGTCTCCTACGGGCTCATCTGCCAGGAGCTGGAGCGCGGCGACTCGGGCCTCCGCAGCTTCGTCTCGGTGCAGTCCAGCCTGGTGATGTGGCCGATCCACGCCTACGGCAGCGAGGAGCAGAAGCAGCGCTGGCTGCCCGCGCTGGCGGCCGGCGAGGCGATCGGCTGCTTCGGGCTCACCGAGCCGCATGGCGGTTCCGACCCCTCCAACATGAAGACCCATGCGAAACGCGACGGCGCCGACTGGATCATCAACGGCGCCAAGATGTGGATCACGAACGGCAGCATCGCCGACGTCGCCCTGGTCTGGGCCAGTACCGACGAAGGGCTGCGCGGCTTCCTGGTGGAGAAGGGCACGCCGGGCTTCGACGCCCCCGAGATCCAGCGCAAGTTCTCGCTGCGCGCCTCGGTCACGTCCTCGCTGTTCTTCGACAACGTGCGCGTGCCGCAGGCGAACATGCTGCCGGGGGTCGTCGGCCTGAAGGGCCCGCTGAACTGCCTGACCCAGGCCCGCTACGGCATCACCTGGGGTGCGATCGGCGCCGCCCAGGCCTGCCTGCGGGAGTCGCTCGACTACGCCAAAGAGCGCGAGCTCTTCGACCGGCCCGTGTCGCACACCCAGACGATGCAGCGCCGCCTCGCCGACATGGCGCGCCGGATCACCACGGCGCAGCTGCTCTCGCTGCAGCTCGGCCGGCTGAAGGACACGGGCGCGTTGCAGCCGGCGCAGGTGTCGCTGGCCAAGTGGAACAACGTGCGCATGGCGCTGGACGTCGCCCGGGACGCCCGCGACATCCTCGGCGGCGCAGGCATCAGCGCGGAGTACTGCCCGATCCGGCACATGCTGAACCTCGAGAGCGTCATTACCTACGAGGGCACGGAGACCATCCACGAGCTGGTCGTGGGGCGGGAGCTGGCGGGTGTCAACGCCTTCTGAAGCCGCGTTGGCGAAAAAGGCCGCGCGTGGCCTCAACCGCGCCGCGGTCATCGACGCCAATTTCACCTGCTTCGTGCGCGGCCTCGCAGCCCCGGGCCGAGAACCGCCCGCAGCGCACGAGACCCTGGTCCCGGGCAGCCGCCTCACGGCCGGCGAGTTCCTCGAGATCTTCCGCTACCAGCTGCAGTCGCGCCACCTCGACCTGCAGGCCCGGGAGATGCGGGCCCGCAACGAGGGCTTCTACACGATCGGCAGCTCGGGCCACGAGGCCAACGCCGCCCTCGGCTTCCTGACGCAGCCGACCGACCCGGCCTTCCTGCACTATCGCTCCGGCGGCTTCATGATGGCCCGGCTCGCCAAAGACCCGGAGCGGGACCCGGTCTACGAGACCTGCCTGTCGCTGGCGGCAAGCAGTGAGGACCCGGTCTCGGGCGGCCGCCACAAGGTCTGGGGCAGCGACCGGGCGCTTTGGGTGCTGCCGCAGACCTCGACCATCGCCAGCCACCTTCCGAAGGCGGTCGGCACGGCCCTCGGCCTCGAGACGGCCAAGCGCCTGCGGCGCCCGCTACCGGTGCCGGCGGAGAGCATCGTGGTCTGCAGCTTCGGCGACGCCTCGGCTAACCATGCCACCGCGCTGGCCGGCTTCAATGCGGCGCAGTGGGCAGCCTACCAGCGGCTGCCGGTGCCGCTGCTGTTCGTCTGCGAAGACAACGGCATCGGCATCTCGGTGCGCACGCCCTCGGGCTGGATCGAGAACAGCTTCGCGCGGCGCGTCGGCCTCGACTATTTCGTCGCCGACGGGACGGCGCCGGGCGACACCTTCGAGGTCACTGCGCGCGCCGTCGAGCATTGCCGGCGCCGGCGCCGCCCGACGTTCCTGCATCTCAAGGTGCCGCGACTGCTCGGCCACGCCGGGACGGACTGGGAAGGCGACTACATGGAGCTGGCCGCCATCGAGGCCAACGAAGCGCGCGACCCCCTGCTGCCGGCGGCCCGGCTGGCGGTCGACAGCGGCTGCCTGGCGCCGGAGCACGTCCTGGCACTGTACGAGGAGACCCGGGCCCGCGTGGCCGAGGCGGCGGGGCGCGCAGCGCAGCGCCCGCGGCTCGGGGCGGCAACGGACGTCGTCGCGGCCCTGGCACCGCTGCATCCGCACGAGATCCATGCGGAGGCGGCCCGGATGGCGGGAGCTGCGGCCCGGGCCGAGGTGTTCGGGGGCGAAAGCCGGCTGCCCGAGTCAGGGCCGCCGCGGCACCTGTCGCTGCAGATCAACCGGGCCCTGCATGACCTCATGCTCAAGTATCCCGAGATGACCCTGTTCGGCGAGGACGTGGCACGCAAGGGCGGCGTCTACACCGTGACCGCCGGGCTGGCGGCTACCTTCCGCGGCAGCCGGGTCTTCAACACCCTGCTCGACGAGACCACCATTCTCGGCATGGCGCAGGGCGCGGCGTACATGGGCCTGCTGCCGTTCCCGGAGGTCCAGTACCTCGCGTATTTCCACAACGCCTGCGACCAGGTCCGGGGCGAGGCCTGCTCGCTGCAGTTCTTTTCGCGCGGCCAGTGGGCCAACCCCATGGTCATCCGCGTTGCCGGGCTCGCCTACCAGAAGGGCTTCGGCGGACACTTCCATAACGACAATTCCCTTGCCGCGCTGCGCGACATCCCCGGGCTGGTCGTGGCATGCCCGGCCCGCGGCGACGACGCGGCCGGCATGCTGCGCACGGCGGCGGCGCTGGCCCGGGTGGACGGCCGCGTCGTCATGTTCCTCGAGCCGATCGCCCTCTACATGACGAAAGACCTGCACGAGGAAAGGGACGGGGGCTGGCTGTTCCCCTACCCGGCACCCGGCGAGTTCGTGCCCTTCGGCGCCCCCCGGAGCTACGGCCCGGACGATCCCGCCGTGCTGGTCATCACTTTCGGGAACGGGGTGCGCATGGCGCTGCGGGCGGCGCGAAGCCTTGGGCGGGACGCGGAGGCGCGTATCCGCGTGCTCGACCTGCGCTGGCTCAAGCCCCTGAATGCCGAGGCCATCGTGGCCGAGGCGGACCGGGCCGGCGCGGTGCTGGTGGTGGACGAGGGCCGACGCAGTGGCGGCATCTCGGAGGAGATCTTCACCCTGCTGGACGAGCGCGGCCGTCCGGGGCTGCCCAAGACGCGGGTCGTGGGCGAGGACAGCTACATCCCGCTCGGGCCGGCCGCAGACACCGTGCTGGTGGACGAGGCGCAGGTCGGCGAAGCCCTGCGGACACTGCTGAAGTTGTGACGGGCGACCGGCATCTCCCCGGCGGGAAGGGTTAAACTCCCAGGTTCCAGACATCGGACTGGCATCGAGAAAAATGCAAGCAAGCGCTTCCGTTCCCAGACTCACCCTGTCCGGCATTTCCCAGGTGTCGATGCGCGCCCTGGACCTCGACCGGGCGATCGGCTTCTACCGCGACACGCTCGGCCTGGAGCTCCTGTCGCAGCACGACGCGATGGCTTTCATCCTGGCCGGCTCGATACGCATCATGCTCGCCGTGCCGACGGCTTCGGAGTTCGACCATCCGGGCTCGGTCCTGTATTTCGACACCTCTGACATCGACGCCGACCTGGGTGCCCTCAACGC
>JASFEC010000114.1:0-7307 GCA_050125045.1 Gammaproteobacteria bacterium
GCTGCCCGACCGGAGTCGGCGTCAGGCGCCGCCGCCGGCCGGCGGGTCGCTCCGGCTGAGTCAGTACGCCGACCAGGCCCCCGGCATCGCTCGCCAGCGCCTCGAGGGTGGGAACCGCGAAATCCGAGCTCCCCGCGAAGACGAGGCGGGCCAAGGCGGGCGCCCTAGAGCGCGCTGGCGGTGGCGGGCTCCCGCTGGCGGCGACCGCGGTCCTTCTCGATGCGCTTGCGGATCCGCTGGCGCTTCAGGTCGGACAGGTAGTCGACGAACAGCTTGCCGTCGAGGTGATCCATCTCGTGCTGCACGACCACGGCCAGCAGACCGTCCAGTTCCATCTCGAAGCTCTCGCCGTCGAGGTTCAGCGCCCGCACGCGCACCCACTCGGACCGGGTCACCGACTCGTAAAAGCCGGGCACGGAGAGGCATCCCTCCTCCATAACCTCGGTCCCGCGACGCTCCAGAATCTCCGGATTGATAAAAACGTGCGGTGTGTCCTGTTTCTCCGAGATGTCTGCGACCAGCATGCGACGGTGGACGTTGACCTGTGTCGCTGCGAGCCCGATGCCCGGCGCCTGGTACATGGTCTCGAGCATATCGGCCGCCAGCTGGCGCAGTTCGTCGTCCACCTCGGCAATCGGCACCGCCTTGGTGCGGAGTCGCGGGTCGGGATATTCGAGAATGTTGAGGATCGCCATGAGCGCTGTTCCAGTTGCTCGTGTAATACGCCACAAAATGCGGGTAACGGTATGACAATTCAAGCCCACCGTGCTAACTTCGCAGCGTTGCGAAGGTGGCGGCTTAGACCGCGGCCGGTCAGCGGCTACACCGGCCGCCGCGAATTATATCAAGCGGTAGCACCGCAATCTTTCGAAGGACAGCATGGAGCAAGGCCCGCCATGTCCCAATCGATCTCCCAGCCCATTCGGTTGAGCTTGCTGAGCAGTTTCGGAGCGGCCCTGCTGCTCGCCGGCTGCGCCAGCACCCCGGAAGCGCCGCCGCCCGCCGCCACCCCGGCCCCGGCTCCTGCCCCGGTCGCGGAGGCCCCGCCGCCCCAGGCCAGCCCGCCGCCGGTCGAGGCGACCACCACGGCTCCGCCCGTGCGGCTGAACCCGGCCCATCCCGATCGCTACGTGGTCAGGAAGGGCGACACCCTCTGGGACATTTCGGCCATGTTCCTGCGCGACCCCTGGTACTGGCCGGAAATCTGGTACGCCAACCCGCAGGTGGCCAACCCCCACCTGATCTACCCCGGCGACGTGCTGACCCTGGTGTACATCGACGGCCGCCCCCGGATCATGCTGGAGCGCGGCGAAGCAGCCGCCGGTCGCGAGCGGCTCGAGCCCCGCGTCCGCGCCGAGCCCCTCGAGGAAGCGATCCTCACCATTCCCTACGATCGCATCGCGGCGTTCCTGAGCCGGCCTGCGGTCATCGACCGTGAGACGGCCAACAAGGCCCCCTACATCCTCACCAGCCGCCGCGGCCATATCGTGCACGGTGCGCAGTCCGAGGTTTACGTGCGGGGCGCGGACTTCTCCGTCGAAGAAGACTTCAGCGTCATGCGTCTCGGCGATCGCCTGCGCGACCCGGACACCGGTGACGTGCTCGGCTACCAGGGCATCTACGTCGGCGCCGGCCAGGTGATCCGGGAGGGTGACCCGGCCACCATGTACCTGATGAGCACCGAGCGCGAGGCCCTCAACGGCGACAAGCTGCTGCCGGTGGACACCGATCTGCCGCTGCGCTTCGTCCCGCGGGCGCCCGAACAGGCTATCGAGGGCAGCATCATCCACGTGCTCGACGGGGTGTCGCTGGTCAGTTCCTACCAGATCGTGACGTTGAACCGGGGCTCGAGCCATGGGCTGGCCCCCGGCCATGTGCTGGCGGTCTGGCAGGCCGGGCAGCGCGCGGATGACCGCTTCGGCGGCGGCAAGGTCCAGCTGCCGGACGAATATGCCGGCTACCTGATGGTATTCAAGACCTACGAGGACCTGAGCTACGGCCTCATCATGCAGGCCGAGAACGAGATTCGCGTGCTGGACAAGGTGCGCAATCCCTGACCGGCCACGTCCTTTGCCCAAGCCCCGAGACGACGCCGGCGCCCTGCCGGCGTCGTGCTTTCCGGAGCCTGAAATGAACCATGCCGCCGCCTGGCTGCGCCTGTCGCTGACTCCCGGGATCCCGGGCGCCGTAGCTCGCCGGCTGGCGGACCAGCCGGCAGGACTGGCGGCGCTGCTGGAGGCCGGCGCCGCAGAGCTGACGGCGCTCGGCGTCCCCGCCGAGCCCGCCCGTGCGCTCACCGGGACGGCCCCGGACTGGCTGCCGGGCGCGCTGGACTGGCTCGCGGAGCCGGGACACCAGCTGCTCACCCTCGCCGACCCGGACTACCCGCCGCTGCTGAAGCAGCTCCAGGATGCGCCGGCGGCGCTGTTCCTGCGCGGCCGGCGCGAACTGCTCGCGGAACCGCACTTCGCCATCGTCGGCAGCCGGAACCCGACCGGGCCGGGCCGTGATAACGCGCGCGCCTTCGCCGAGTATCTGGCCGGCTGCGGCCTGGTGATCTGCAGCGGCCTGGCCAGCGGCATCGACGCGGCCGCCCATGCCGGGGCGCTGCGCGCCGGCGCGCCAACCACGGCGGTGCTGGGCTGCGGCCCGGATCGCGCCTATCCCGCCGCCAATGCGGCGCTGGCCCAGCGCATCGCGGAGGAGGGCCTGGTGATCTCCGAGTACCTGCCGGGCACGCGCCCCCTCAGGGAGCACTTCCCCCGGCGCAACCGCATCATCAGCGGCCTCTCGCTGGGGGTGCTCGTCGTCGAGGCGGCGCGCCGCAGCGGCTCCCTGATCACCGCCCGCCTCGCGGGCGACCAGGGCCGGGAGGTCTTCGCCATTCCCGGCAGCATCCACAACCCCCTCGCCCGCGGCTGCCACCAGCTGATTCGCCAGGGCGCCGCGCTGGTCGAGACCGCCGCGGACATCCTGGTCGAGATCGGGCCGCTGGCGGGCATCGCGCTGGCCCAGCCGGAGGCCGATGCAGGCCGTGGCGACGCCCCCGGAGACCGCGCGGAACGCACCGACGGGGACTATGCCCGGCTCCTCGAGGCCATGGGACACGACCCCTGTGGGGTCGATTCCCTCGCCGCGCGCACCGGTTTGACGGCTGCGGAGGTTTCCTCGATGATGCTGATCCTTGAACTCCAGGGAGACGTGGAGTCCTTGCCGGGCGGACGCTTCGCCCGGAAAACGACGAGGTCTTGAGATGACGGAGAGTGTGCTCGACGTTCTGATGTATCTGTTCGAGACCGCGGGTGACGATGGCGTCCCGCCCGAACCGAACCGGGACGGCCTGCGGGAAGAGCTCGAGCGCGCAGGGTTCCACCACCGGGAGATCGACCGGGCCCTGGAGTGGCTCGACGGCCTGGCGGGCGGGCGCGGTGACGAGGTCGGGGCTGCTCCCACGGACCGCGGCGTGAGGATTTACGCCCGCTCCGAGGCGGTCAGGATCGACGCCCCGGGCCGGGGCTACCTGATGTACCTCGAGCAGATCGGTATCCTGTCTCCGCATCAGCGCGAACTGGTGATCGACCGCCTGATGGCGCTCGACAGTCCCGAGGTCGACGTCGACGACATCAAGTGGGTGGTGCTGATGGTGCTGTTCAGCCAGCCGGGCGAAGAGAGCGCCTACGCCCGCATGGAAGACCTGGTATTCGAAGACCGAGCCTGGGCGGTGCACTAGGCCGGTAATCGCACGACCCAGGCATGAGAATCCAGGGGTCGTGGCGTGAGCCACGGCCCGTTTTTTTCGATTTGGGAACCGTAAGGACGAGATGAGCAAGAACCTGGTAATCGTTGAATCGCCGGCCAAGGCCAAGACCATCGAGAAATACCTGGGCAGCGACTTCAAGGTGCTGGCGTCCTACGGCCACGTGCGTGACCTGCGGGCCAAGGAGGGCGCGGTCGATCCCGAGCACGGCTTCGCGATGAAGTACGAGGAGATCGACCGCAACCGGCGCCACATCGACGCCATCGCCCGCGCCATGCGCAGCGCGGACGCGCTGTATCTGGCCACCGACCCGGACCGCGAGGGCGAGGCTATCAGCTGGCACATCTGCGAGGCCCTCAAGGAGCGCGGCCTGCTCGACACCCGCCCCGTCTACCGCATTATCTTCCACGAGATCACGCGGCGGGCCGTACAGGACGCGCTGGAGCATCCGCGCGAGATCTCCGGCGACCTCGTGAATGCGCAGCAGGCACGCCGGGCGCTGGACTACCTGGTCGGTTTCAACCTCTCGCCGCTGCTGTGGCGCAAGATCCGCCCCGGCCTGTCAGCGGGCCGCGTGCAGACGCCGGCGCTGCGGCTGATCGTGGATCGCGAGCAGGAGATCGAGAATTTCAAGCCGGTCGAGTACTGGAGCATCGAGGCCAGCCTCGGCAAGGATGGCCAGGCCTTCCCGGCAAAGCTGGCGGAATACGGCGGCCAGCGGATCGACGATAAGCTCGAGAAGTTCTTCCTGGGCAACGAGGGCCAGGCGCGCGAGGCCGAGCGCACGCTGCGCGAGGGCGCCGCCGGCAAGCTGAGGGTGAGCCGCGTGGAGCGGCGGCAGCGCAAGCAGAATCCGGCGCCGCCTTTCACCACCTCCACGCTGCAGCAGGAGGCCGCGCGCAAGCTCGGCTTCACGGCGCAGAAGACCATGCGCACCGCGCAGCGGCTCTACGAGGGCGTGGATTTCGGCGAGGGCGCCACCGGCCTCATCACCTACATGCGTACCGACTCGGTGACGCTGGCGGCGGACGCGCTGCAGGAGATCCGTGCCGTGATCGGCCAGCGCTTCGGCGCCACGGCCGTGCCGGAGAAAGCGCGTCACTACCGCACCAAGTCCAAGAATGCGCAGGAGGCCCACGAAGCCGTTCGTCCGACCTCCGCCATGCGCCATCCCGACGCGCTCGCCGGCAAGCTGGACCGCGACCAGCAGCGCCTCTACGAGCTGATCTGGAAGCGGGCGGTCGCCAGCCAGATGACCAGCGCCGTCTTCGACACCGTCTCGCTGGACCTGGTGCCCTCGCAGGCGCCGGACGCCGGCCATCGCTTTCGCGCCTCCGGCTCCATCCTGGTCGACCCCGGCTACATCGCCGTCTACCAGGAAGGCCGCGATGACGTCGAGGACGAGCAGGACCGCCGCCTGCCGCAGGTCGAGCAAGGCGAACTGCTGACGCTCAACAAGCTCGAGGCCGAGCAGCACTTCACCAAGCCGCCGCCGCGTTTCAGCGAGGCCAGCCTGGTAAAGACGCTGGAAGAGTTCGGGATCGGCCGGCCCTCCACCTACGCCACCATTATCTCCACGCTGCTCGACCGGGAGTACGTGGAGCTGGATCGCAAGCGCTTCGTCCCGACGGACGTGGGCCGCATCGTCAGCACCTTCCTGAGCAACCACTTCACGCAGTATGTGGACTACGACTTCACGGCGCGCATGGAGGATTACCTGGACGAGATCTCGCGCGGCGAGCAGGACTGGAAAAAGCTGCTGGGCCGCTTCTGGGAGCCCTTCCGCGACCTGGTGCAGGACAAGCAGGAATCGGTTACCAAGCGCGACGTCATGCCCAACCGCGAGCTGGGCAAGGACCCGGCCAGCGGCAAGCCGGTGCTTGTCAAGATCGGGCGCTACGGGCCCTATGTCCAGATCGGCACCGCCGAGGACGAGGAGAAGCCGCGCTTCGCCGGCATTCCCCGCGGCAAGAGCATGCAGAACATCACCCTCGAGGAAGCGCTCGAGCTCTTCAAGCTTCCGCGCGAGCTCGGCGAGACGCCTGACGGCCTGCCGGTGCTGGTGAATATCGGGCGTTTCGGGCCCTTCGTGAAGTACGGCTCCAAGTACGCGTCGCTGAAGAAAGACGACGACCCCTACACCATCGGCCTCGACCGCGCCCTCGAGATCGTCCGCGACAAGGAAGCCCTGGACGCAGCGCGCACGATCCGGGAGTTTCCCGACGCGGGCGTGCGCATCCTGAAGGGCCGCTTCGGACCCTACGTCACCGATCCGGGCCGCCGGGCGAGCGTGCCGAAAGACCGGGACCCGGCCTCCCTGACGCTGACTGAGGCGCTCCAGCTCCTCGACGAGGCCCCCGCCAAGAAGGGGGGGCGCAAGAAGAAGGCGACAAGCAAGAAGTCGGCCGCCAAGAAAGCACCTGCGAAGAAGAAAGCGCCGGCCAAGAAGAAGGCCAAGAAGAAAACGAAGAAGAAAGCCGCGACGAGCCGCAAGAAAGCTGTCGCCAAGAAGGCGGTGGCCGGGGAGCAGGAGGAGAGCTAGCGATGGCAGGCATGTTGGCGGTGCGTCGGGCAGCCGCGATCATCCGGGCCGGCGGCGTGGTTGCGTATCCGACCGAGGGCGTCTGGGGCCTGGGCTGCGACCCGCTCGATGCGGAAGCCGTAGCGCGCATTCTCGACCTCAAGGAGCGGCCGGTCACCATGGGCCTGATCCTCATCGCCGCCGACCTGGAACAGCTCGAGCCATGGATCAAGCCGGTCTCCCATGAGGTCGAGGCGCGCGTCTCCGCCACCTGGCCCGGCCCGGTCACCTGGATCTTCCCCGCACGCTCGTGGGTCCCGCACTGGGTCCATGGCGGCCGCGGCTCGCTGGCCGTCCGCGTGACGGCGCATGCCCAGTCGGCGGCGCTATGCCGGGCCACGGGCTTCCCGATCGTGTCCACCAGCGCCAATCGCAGCGGGCACCCCCCCGCGCGCACCGCCATCCAGGTGCGCCGCTGGCTGGCCGACGACCTCGACTTTATCCTCGGCGGGGCCACGGGCGGGCGGCCGGGACGAAGCGAGATCCGGGTCGCCGTCACGGGCCGCGCTTACCGCGCCGGATGACGCCGGAAGCAAATGGAATGCCGGGAGGCCGGGCGATGAAGACTGTGAGCAAGAACGACATCCTGGCCGTGGAACAATGGCTGCGCTCGCTGCAGGATGAACTGTGCGCGGCCCTCGAGGCGCTGGACGGTGGCGCCCGTTTCCGCAGCGACCGCTGGGACCGTCCGGAAGGCGGCGGCGGGGACAGCCGCGTGATCGAGGAAGGTGCCCTGTTCGAGAAAGGTGGCATCAACTTCTCCGCCGTCCACGGCTCGGCCCTGCCGCCCTCAGCGACCGCCCGGCGACCCGAGCTCGCCGGTCGCAGCTTCCGCGCCACCGGCGTGTCGATGGTGCTGCACCCCCGCAACCCTTACGTCCCGACGACGCACGGCAACTGGCGCTTCTTCGTCGCCGAGAAACCAGGCGAGGCGCCGGTGTGGTGGTTCGGCGGGGGGTTCGACCTGAC
>JASFEC010000115.1:0-7302 GCA_050125045.1 Gammaproteobacteria bacterium
TCGCCAAGCAGGGCCAACGCCTCGGCTCGGGATACCCATGCCCGGTAGTCGGTTGGGTACTTCGCCAGCAGTGCATCGACGAACTCAAGCGCCATGCGCGCATGCCGCTCTACACCGGCCGCGTCCCCCTGTGCCCACGAGACCCGGGCGCGCAGCAACTCGATCGGCAGCAAATCGAACTGGTCTTCGATCATCTCAGACGAAGTGGCGTCGAGATCTCGCGCCAGGGTCGAAAACTCTCCCGCGAGGTAGCGTGCGTGGAAACTTGCTGCGGCGGATCCGGTCGTCAAGTCGACATCGATGGCGTCTCCGAAATTGTGCTGCAGGAAAGCCTGCAGGGTCTCAGTGTCGCCGAGTATGCGCATCCGAGCCTCGGGGTAGCCACTCAGGGCAACCAGGGGCACATCAGGCAGCGCTTCGAGACGGCTGTACCAGCTCTCTGCGTCCTCCACGTCACCCACCAGCCACGCATTTTCGACCGCGACCTGCAAAAGCGGGAAGTAGCGGGGCGCCAGCAGCACCGCAGACCGGATGGCCTCAGACATCTCCCGCACACGGCCTGCACGCCGCAGGATATAGCCGCGCAGCTCGACCGTTTCGGCACTGCCGGGCAGGTCCTGGGCTGCGCGGTCGAGTTCTGCCAGCGCACCGTCGTAATCGAGGTGCGCGCGATACAGGAACTCGGCCCGGGCCAGGCGCACCTGGGCGTTGTCCGGCGCGGTCGCGATCGCGCGCTCGATCCAGCGCCCGCCTTCCTCGCGGTCCTCGTCCCGGCGACTGACGAACCAGAAGAGATTCGTGTACTCGCGACCGAGTTCCGCCATTGCCAGGGCGAACTGGTCGTCGCGGGCCAGCGCTTGCCGATAAAGCATGATCCGTTCCCGAATCTCCGCCTCGGTCGCCAGATCTCGCTTCGCGCGCGCCTTGAGGAACAAGTCGTACGCTTCGCCATCCGACGTAGGCACGTCGGGACCAGCGTCGCTCAGCTCGCCGGATCCCAGTGCAATGCCCAGTGCCCCGGCAATAGCCAAGGCGATCTCGGACTGGATGTCGAACACGTTCTCCGGCGTCAGTTCTCGGTCGAAGGTGTCGGCCCACAGGTGCGCGTCGGTACCGGTATCGATGAGCTGGGCGTTGATGCGCACCCGCTTGCCGGCTCGCTGCACCGCCCCCTCGAGGATAGTGGCGACACCGAGCTCCTCACCGATCTGGCGGACGTTCTTGGTGGTGTCGCGATACTCCATCATGGAGGTACGCGAAATCACCTTCAGGTCGCTGTTGCGAGCAAGCTGGGTCAGCAGGTCGTCGTGGATACCATCCACAAAATAGGCCGTGTCCGGCTCCGCGCTCCGATTGGCGAAAGGCAGCACCGCAATCGAGCCCGGCAGCGGCTCGAACGGGGGCGGCTCCAGCCGGGGCCGTCGCGGCTGCTCCGGCACAGGTTCCGCCTGCACCGCCGGCGCCGGCGGTGCAGCGATGCCAGAGGTCTCCTGTTGCGGACCTTTCAGCGCCGAGCCGAGGTGCTGCCAGGCCAGCAGGATCACCACCAGGACCACGGCCGAGAGCGTGATCACGTCCAGTCGGCGCGCCTGCGGACTGGCGTCCCGGGCGTTGCTGCCATCGTCGCGGCGGATGCCCTCCGGGCTGACCTCGAACACCCAGGCCAGTGCGAGCACCGGCACGAAGCCGAGCAGCAGCATCGCAATCAACGCCTTGCCGACCCAGTCGGGCGCGCCGATGAAGCCGAGCACGATCTCGGCGACCTGCAGGATCAGCCAGCCGACCACCACGTAGGCGGCGGCCACGCGGAAGATGTTGCGGCGCTTCAGCTCGTTGTAGAGGCTCATCGCTCGCACTCCAGCCGCTGCGGGTTCACGCCCACGCGGCGGCAGTGATCCGGGTCGCCATATTCGTTCCAGAATTCCAGCAGCCCATCTCGTTGGGCCAGCTCGATAAAGCGCGGATGCTCGCGGAAGTCGCGATCCACCCCCGACCACGCCATCAGCAGCACGATCTGCCCGGTATCCGGCTTCCTGCGCAGCGCCTCGCGCACGGCCTCTTCCGGCAGTCCGAGCATGAGGTAGAGCTGGCTCCATTCGCGCTCCGGCCAGGCCCTGATGGCGGCTGCGACGGACGCGGCGGCGGCCGGACGCTGAGCCGGATCGGTCATGGCCGGGGCGACCTCCTCGTACACGGCGCGATGTTCGTCCGCGATCCGGCCGTCATCCTGCAGCCACTGGCGGAAGCGGCGCTCGGCCTCGGGGCCGAAGCCCTGCTCCGCCAGCGCCAGCTTGACCCGCCAGGCGCTGGCCGCGCCGCGCCAGCCGAGCTCGTGCGCACGCGCCAGGCTGGCCTCGGCGGCCTCGGCCTCGCCCTCGATCACCTGCGTGGCGCCGAGCCAGCCGAAATGGATGCCGCTCAGGGGATCGAGCCCGTTGGCGCGCTCGAAGGCCTCGCGGGCCCCGGCGACGTGGCCCGCCTCCAGCAGGTTCAGCCCGTGCCACATCCAGCTGTTGGCATTGTTGGGATCCCGCGCCAGCGCCCGCTCCATCAGCTGGAGCGCGGCCAGGCGCTCGCCCCGCTCCGCGGCGAGCCGGGCGCTGACCGCCAGGGCTTCCGGCAGGTCCGGCACCAGCGCCAGAGCGCGGCTGGCCGCCGAGCGGGCCTGGTCGGCAGCCTGGTCCGACGGCATGTCCGCGAAATACGACGGCATCACCAGCAGCACGCCGCCCAGGGCCGCCCAGGCCTCGGCGAAGCGCGGATCGCGATCTACGGCCTGCTCGAGCAGCTCCCGCGCCGGCGGCAACGCCGCCCCGCGCTGCGCGAACAGCTGGCGACCGCGCAGGTACAACTCGTAGGCCTGCAGATCGCTCGTCGGCTGGCGGACCTGGACCTCCCGGACGCCGAGCGTGTCGGCCAGGGCGTCGGTGATCGCCTGCGCGATCTCTTCCTGGAGCGTGAAGATGTCGGTGAGCCGGCGATCGAAGCTCCCGGACCAGAGCTGGCGGTCGGTCGCGGCCTCGACCAGCTGGGCCGTGATGCGCAGCTCGTCGCCCTGGCGGCGCACCGAGCCGTCCAGCACGTGGGCGACCCCGAGCTCTTGCCCGATCTCGCGCACCGCCAGGCGCTGGTCGCGCAGGCCGAAGGACGAGGTGCGCGACGCCACGCGCAGCCCCTCCACGCGCGCCAGCACGTTCAGGATCTCCTCGGCCATGCCGTCGGCGAGATAGGCGTTCTCCGGCTCGGGGCTGAGGTTGGCAAAAGGCAGCACGGCGATGGAGCGCGGATCGACGGCGACCACCGGTGCCGGCTCGACCGTCACAGCCGCTGCTGGCTGCGCGACCTCGGCGTCACTCTCCTCGGGCGCCTCGACCTGCTTCGGCAGCACGAACTGGCGGAAGCCCGACAGGGCAATCGCCATCAGCAGCAGCACGATCGTGACCTGGTCGATGCGGCGCGCGGTGTGTTCGTTCTCCGGGTTGACGCTGCCGGGCCCCGGGTCGAGCCGGATGCCGTCGGGCGTCACTTCCACCATCCAGGCGAAGCACATCACCGGCAACAGGAGCAGGCCCAGCACGATGATCAGCCAGCGGATCACCACGTCGCCGAAGCCGAGCACCGGCAGCAGCAGGTCAGCCAGCGCGATCAGGAACCAGGACAGCGCCAGCCACGCCAGCCCGGCGCGCCAGACGTTGCGGCGACTGAACTCGGCAAAGAGACCCGCCGGGTGTCCGGCTGCCGTCCGATCCGACGACGTCACGGCCAGATCTCCGCGCCGGCCAGCTTGGCGCGCTCGGCTGCAGAGTACTCTTCCACTGCAGCGACGAGGTCGAGGAACTCCGGATCCTCGCGCCAGGCGGCGAAGACGGCGTCGTGCTCGAGGAACCAGTGTGGCAGCCAGCGGTTGGTCTCGGTGACGCGCAATTCACGCAGCGCAGTGTCGCGATCGCCCCGAATCGCAGCCAGCCGAGCGGCTTCATAGCTGGTCGTCGTGCTGCCCCAGTTGATATAGGCTCCACCCTGGGCGCGCAGGTCGACGATGAGCTTCTCAACCTTGGCGGCGCGCTCATCCCAGCCCTCGATGCCAAGCTGTCGTTCCACCCAGGCCAATTCCAGCAGCGTGCCCATGTGGCCGAGGCGCGCGCCCTGCACGGCATCGTAGTTGGCGAGCTGCAGCGCTTCGAGCAGCAACCGCCGTGCCTCGTGCCAGGCGCCGGACCGTGCGGCCGCGACCCCGCGCAGGTAAGCGCCCACGGGGCCGCCTCTGGCGGCGCCGGTTTCAGCGACCGCCGCCCAGTCACCGTCGGCCTCCGCGAGCCTGTCGCGGGCGGAAAGCTCCCAGCGGTTGTTCTCGCCCCTCTGGCGCGCCGCTGCGATCCAGGCATCGGCGAGCGGGTCGTCGTCGAGGTGGGCGGCGACCAGCGCGATCTGCGCCGCCGAGTAAGGATCGCCCGGCCTGGCGAAATGAACGAAGCGGAAATGCCGGACCGCGTCGGCGAACCGGCCCTGCTGCCGCGCAAGGTTGCCGAGCTCCTCACGGGCATAATCGTTGTCCGGGTATTCCGCCAGGACTTGGTCCAGCAATGCCCGAGACTCGTCATAACTCCCGATGTCCAGCAACTTGGAGGCCAGGCGCGTGCGCATGAACACGGAAAGCGGGTCGAGCTCGACCGCCTTGCGGTGCACCTCGATCATTCGTTCCAGGTTCCCGATGTCGCGCAGCACATCACCGTAGATGTTGTAGGCGGTCACATAGTTCGGGTTCAGCTCCAGCGTTCGCTCGAAATAGCGGCTGGCGCCGACCGCGTCGTTGTAATAACGATCGCGGACGAACGCCATGGCGGCATGCGCCTCGGCAGACTGGGGATCGAGCGCCAGCGCGCGCCGGGCCGCCTGCTCGGCCTTCGGAAAGGCCTCGGCCGAGGGGATACCGCCGTAGTCCTCGAGCCAGGTCCAGGCCTCGGCGATCCCGCTGTAGGCGCCGGCGAAGCGCGGGTCAAGCGTGAGGGCCTCTTCGAACTGCTCGATCGCGCGGAGCAGGCCGGCGCGCGTAGGCTCACGGCCGAGCTGGCGTCCGCGCAGGTACAGGTCGTAGGCCTGCACATTGTTCGTACGCCCCGCCGTCTCCACATCGACGTCAAGCTCGAGCTGCAAGGCGCGCACAATCGCCGAGGCGATCTCGTCCTGCACCGCGAAGATGTTCTCAAGCTGGCGGTCATAGGTGTCCGACCAGAGATGGAAGCCGCTGTCGACGTCGATCAGCTGGGCGGTGATGCGGACCTGGTCGCCGGCCTTGCGCAGCGAGCCCTCCAATACCGCCTCGACGTTCAGCGCCCGACCGATCTCGCCGATATCTGCGTCGCTGCCCTTGAACTTGAATGACGAGGTGCGGGCGGCGACGCGAAAACCCTGGCTGCGGGCCAGCAAGTTGAGGAGTTCCTCGGAAATCCCCTCGGCGAAATAGGCCTGGTCGCCCTCGGGGCTCAGGTCCTCGAAGGCCAGCACGGCGATGGAGCGCGCGGGATCGGCCGCGGCCGACTCGTCAGCGGACGTGCTGAGATCAGG
The DNA here is from genome assembly GCA_050125045.1 of Gammaproteobacteria bacterium. Classification (GTDB taxonomy): domain Bacteria; phylum Pseudomonadota; class Gammaproteobacteria; order Steroidobacterales; family XN24; genus XN24. Next base: position 5,566 of record JASFEC010000115.1, read on the forward strand.
GGCGGACGACGCCGCCGTCGGGCCCGCGTCGTCGCCGCGGCCCGCGAACCAGATGCGCTCGACCGCCATGACGACGATGATCAGGCCGGCGCCAATAAGGATTATGCGGTTGGTCAAACGGGTGCGGGCGGCCATCCCGCCCTCGGCCGCGGCCACGTCAGGCGTGCGCCGAACCCCTTCGGGAGTCAGGTCGAAGACCCAGGCAAGCACCACCGCCAGCGGAAAGCCGAGGACCAGCAACACGGTGAAGGACTTGAAGACCCAGCCGGGGGCGCCGAAATTCTCGAACAGGACATCGGCGATCTGCAGCAGGAGCCAGGCGACAACCGCGTAGGCCGCGGCAACCCGGAAGACTTTCCGACGCCTGAGCTCCGCAAACAGCGTCACGGCTGTGCGGCCCGGTCCGCAGGCCACCCGGGGCCGGGTGGCCGATTGCCACACTGCCACGACGCTGCGTGCTGCGACGCGGCGCAGGGAGCTCTAACCATCGGATTTCGCCCCAGCTTCTGACCGACGGCCTGATTCTACGCACATTTACGTATGTTTGTTGAGTCAATCCACACGTCCGGCTCTTGCGCCATAATCAGTAGTCAGCCCAGGTGCAGGAGACGCCATGGCTCGAGTACATGAAGTTCTCGTCATCGGCAGCGGATTCGGCGGCAGCATTGCTGCCGCCCGCCTTGCCGAAGCTGGCGTAGACGTCGCGCTGCTGGAACGCGGGCCCTGGCGCGATACCCTGCCCGTGCAGTCCATGGGCATCGGCAACCGCATCCGTTATCCGGCCGGCGCACAGCTGTACACGCGGGGCCTGCGCGGCCTGCACGGCCGCTGGCTGCCCCGCCACGGCCTCCGCCTGTCCCGCTACGGCCTGTTCGAGATCCATGCGGCCGGGGACGTGACCACCCTGTGCGCCTCCGGCGTCGGCGGCGGCAGCCATGTCTACACGGCGCTGAATGACCGGCCACGGGTGGCGGAATACTGGGACGGCCACCACCCGGACGTCTCCGGCGGGGCCATGGAGACTCACTACCGGCGCGTGATGGAGGAGATGGGCGGCCGCCCGCCCCGCCTGGAAGACGCCACTCCCAACCTGACGGCCCGGCGCTACCGCGAGTCGCCGCTGTTCGACGCGGCCCCGACGCTGGAGCGGCCGTGGCATGCAGTCCAGTTCCCCGAGACGCCCGGCACCAGCCGCGAGATCGACTGGGGCGAGGGCATCCGGCGCCGCGAGGCCGACTGGAAGGATGGCGGCCTCCTCGGATCGCGCTTCGGCACCAAGACGACCCTGGACTTCGCTTACCTGGCGCCCGCTATGCGGCGAGGCCTCAGGGTGCTCGACCTGCACGAAGCGATCTCGGTCCACCTCTGCCGCCAGACCCACGCGGCGCGTTACTGCGTGCAGACCCGCAACCTGTACACCGGTCGCATCGAGCCCTTCTATGCCGACCACGTCATGGTCGCTGCGGGCACCATGAACACCCTGCGCCTCCTGCTCTCAAGTCGCGACGAGGCACGTGGCCTGGACGGCATGCCCGCTCTGGGCCGGCGCTTCGGCACCAATGGAGATGCCGTCGCCTGGTGGGCGATAGACGACCCGGAGGCCGATTTCAGCCGCGGGCTGCCCTGCCATGGCGTGCTGGCTCCGCGCGACGGCCGGCGGAGCGACGACCCGATGCTGATCGAGGTCGGCCTGGTCGGCATCGATGGCATCCCACTGCCCGGGCCGCTGCGGCGCAA
>JASFEC010000116.1:0-7282 GCA_050125045.1 Gammaproteobacteria bacterium
AATCGGCCTGGGTTGACTGCGAACGTTGCCGGGCCGCGGGTCACGGCAAGCATCACCACGACCATGAGGACGAGCCGGCCGGGACCGCGACACCAGGCATGGCCAGCGCCGACTGAGCTCCGGCTGCCGGCGGCACGCGCCGGCAAGAATCCCAACGAAAAGGGGCTGCGACATGCGTCGCAGCCCCTTTCGGTATCTGGCTCCCCGGGCCGGACTCGAACCAGCGACCAACGGATTAACAGTCCGTCGCTCTACCAACTGAGCTACCGGGGAATTATCTGTCCCGAACCAGGGCCCGGGAAAGCGCGCAATTCTCAAGTACAGGCCGGGGCACTGTCAAGGCGAACCCTCACAGCACGCCGCGGATGCGGTCCACGGCGCGCTCGAGGGTCTCCAGCGAGCATGCGAACGACAAGCGCTCATGCCCCGGAGCCCCGAATGCCGCTCCCGGCACCACGGCGACGCCGGCCTGCTCCAGCAGAAAAGCGGCGAACTCCGTGTCGTCCCCAACGTCATCGAGAGCGGCGATCACCTCGCTGACATCCGGGAATGCGTAGAACGCGCCGTCGGCGGGCAGGCAGCGAAATCCCGGCAGGCTGTTGAGCGCCTCCAACAGCCAGTCATGCCGCTGGCGGAAGGCCGCCGTCATCTCGGTAATGCAGGACTGGTCGCCGGCCAGCGCGGCCAGGGAGGCATACTGAGCGATCGAGTTCGGGTTGGAGGTGCTCTGGCCCTGCAGCTTCTTCATCGCCCCGATGAGCTTGCGGGGACCCGCGGCATAGCCAATCCGCCAACCGGTCATGGCATAGACCTTGGAAACGCCGTTGATGGTCACCACCTGTTCCAGCAGGTCGGGCGCCGCGGTCAGGAAACTGCAGAAGGGCTCGCGGCCCCAGTAGATGTGCTCATAGATGTCGTCAGTGGCGACGATCACGCCCGGGTGACGCCGGACCACCTCGGCCAGCGCCTCGAGCTCTGCGCGGGTATAGGCCACCCCGGTCGGGTTGCTGGGGCTGTTGAGGATCAGCAGGCGGGTGCGCGGGGTGATCGCGGCTTCGAGCTGTGCCGGGGTGATCTTGAAATGCTGGTCCGGCCCGGCGCCGACAACCACCGGCGTGGCGTCGGCAAGCAAAACCATGTCGGGATACGATACCCAGTAGGGCGCCGGTATGACTGCCTCGTCCCCCGGGCCGAGCAAGGCCATGCACAAGTTGTAGATGCTCTGCTTGGCGCCGTTGGAGACCAGCACCTGGTCGGGCTCGTAGTCGAGCTGGTTATCGCGGCTGAACTTCTCGCAAATGGCTTCGCGAAGCTCGAGAATGCCCTCGACGGCCGTGTAGCGCGTGCGGCCGGACCGGAGGGCCTCCATAGCAGCTTCGACGATATGGGCCGGGGTGTCGAAATCGGGTTCGCCGGCGCCAAGCCCGATGATGTCCTTGCCCGCGCGCTTGAGCTCCGCGGCTTTGGCGGTGACGGCCATGGTGGGTGACGGCTTGACGCGGGCAATCCGCTCGGACAGGCGAAGATCCACGGTTGACCCCCTGGTGCATAATGGATGGCTGGCGGCATCGGACTGCCTCGCCTGAGCGAAATGCAGGCCGTGGCGGACATGTTGGAATGAAAGCCGGCCGCCGTCCAGTCAGGAATTGCCGTGAGATGAATCAGCACCCCGATATTCCCAGGAACGAGCAACGGCCCTTCGAGCTGGTCTCCGACTATGCGCCCGCCGGCGATCAGCCTGAAGCCATCCGGCAGCTCGTTGACGGCCTGGGCGCCGGCCTGGCAGCCCAGACGCTGCTGGGCGTGACCGGCTCGGGCAAGACCTATACGATTGCCAACGTCATCGAGGAGCTGCAGCGGCCCACCCTCGTGCTCGCCCACAACAAGACGCTGGCCGCCCAGCTATACGGCGAGTTTCGCGAGTTCTTCCCGCGCAATTCGGTCGAGTACTTCGTTTCCTACTATGACTACTATCAGCCCGAGGCCTACGTGCCGTCCTCCGACACCTATATCGAGAAGGACGCCTCGGTGAACGAGCATATCGAGCAGATGCGGCTGTCGGCGACCAAGGCCCTCTTGTCCCGCGCCGACAGCATCATCGTAGCGACGGTGTCCTCGATCTACGGCCTCGGCGACCCGGCCGCGTACCTGCAGATGGTGCTGCACCTCGACCGCGGCGACCGCATGGCGCAGCGGACCATCCTGCGCCGGCTGGCAGACATGCAGTACCAGCGCAATGAGATGGACCTGCGCCAGGGCACCTACCGCGTGCGGGGCGACGTGATCGACGTCTTCCCAGCCGAGTCGGAGCGGGAAGCCGTGCGGGTGCAGCTGTTCGACGACGAGATCGAGTCGCTGAGCTGGTTCGACCCGTTGACCGGCGAGCTGCTGCGCAAGGTGCCGCGCGCAACCATCTTCCCCAAGACCCACTACGTGACCCCGCGTGATCGTCTGCTGGCCGCCATCGACGAGATCAAGGCGGAGCTGAAAGAGCGGCTCGGAGTCCTGCGCGCCGCCGACAAGCTCGTGGAAGCCCAGCGCCTGGAGCAGCGCACCATGTTCGACCTGGAGATGATCCAGGAGCTCGGCTATTGCCAGGGCATCGAGAACTACTCGCGGTACCTGTCCGGCCGCGAACCGGGCGAGCCGCCGCCCTGCCTGTTCGATTACCTGCCGTCCAATGCGCTCCTCGTCGTGGACGAGTCGCATGTGACGATCCCCCAGCTCGGCGGCATGTACAAGGGTGATCGCAGCCGCAAGGAAACGCTGGTCGAGTACGGTTTCCGCCTGCCTTCCGCGCTGGATAACCGTCCGCTGCGTTTCGACGAGTTCGAAGCCTTGTCGCCGCAGACCATTTACGTCTCGGCCACTCCGCGCGATTACGAGCTCGAGCGGTCCGGACGAGTCGTCGAGCAGGTCGTGCGGCCCACGGGCCTCGTCGACCCGGAGGTCGAGGTGCGCCCCGTCCGGCACCAGGTGGACGACGTGCTGTCCGAAATCAGGATACGCGCGGCACGCCAGGAGCGGGTGCTGATCACCACGCTCACGAAGCGCATGGCTGAGGACCTCACCGAGTACCTCGCCGAGCACGAGGTGCGCGTCCGCTACCTGCATTCGGACATCGATACCGTGGAGCGCAGCGAGATCATCCGGGACCTGCGGCGCGGCGAGTTCGACGTGCTGGTCGGCATCAATCTCCTGCGCGAAGGGCTGGATATGCCGGAGGTTTCGCTGGTGGCCATCCTGGACGCGGACAAGGAAGGGTTCCTCCGCTCGGAAGGCTCGCTCATCCAGACGATCGGCCGGGCAGCGCGCAACGTGCACGGCAAGGCCATCCTCTACGCGGACCGCGAGACCGGCTCTATGCAGCGCGCGATCGGCGAGACCAATCGGCGCCGCACCAAGCAGATCGCCTTCAATGTCGAGCACGGCATCACCCCCCAGACAATCATCAAGCGGATCGCCGACGTGATGGAGGGAGCGAGGGAGGAAGGAGCCCGTCCGGGCGCGGAGCCGGGCCGGCGCAAGGTCGCCGAGCCACGCATCGCCTACGAGAAGCTCAGTCCCGAAGAGGTGATGAAGCGCATCCGCAAGCTGGAGGCCGAGATGTACCGCCATGCCCGGGAACTCGAGTTCGAGCGGGCGGCGGAGCTTCGCGACGAGATCGAGCGGCTGCGGGAGGAGGGTCTCGGCCTGCCTTCGCACCTCGCCGGCTGAGGGAGCAAGGCCTTGCCCGGCACGCCCTTCGCCGGTATCCTTCCGCGTCTTGAACCAGGCGCGTAGCTCAGTGGTAGAGCACTACGTTGACATCGTAGGGGTCGGCGGTTCAAACCCGCCCGCGCCTACCATTTCCGAGATCGGCACGCCCCCGGCAGGGATCCTCCGAGACACCTTCCCGGGGCGTGCGGTCCGAATCTGAGCAAGCAGAGTTCCCATGCCGGTCATCACTCTTCCTGACGGGAGTCAGCGCAGCTTTGACGCGCCGATCACGGTCGCAGAACTGGCGGCCGATATCGGCCCCGGCCTGGCCAAGGCGGCGGTGGCCGGGCGGGTGGACGGCAGGCTCGTGGACACGTCCTTCGTCATCGACGGGGACGCCCAGGCGGCGATCGTCACCGGCCGGGACGAGGATGGACTCGAGATCATCCGACATTCCACGGCTCACCTGCTGGCGCAGGCCGTCAAGCAGCTGTTCCCGTCGGCCCAGGTGACCATCGGGCCGGTCATCGAAGACGGCTTCTACTATGACTTTGCCTTCGACCGCGCTTTCACGCCGGAGGATCTCGAGGCGATCGAGAAGCGCATGCAGGAACTGTCGCAGGCCGACCACCCCGTCCACCGGGAAGTGATGGCGCGGGACGAGGCCGTGGCCTTCTTTCGCGGCATCGGCGAGGAGTACAAGGCCCGCATCATCGAGGACATCCCGGCCGACGAGACCCTCAGTATCTATGGCCAGGGCGATTTCAAGGACCTGTGCCGGGGCCCCCACGTGCCGCGGACCGGGCTGCTCAAGGCCTTCAAGCTGACCAAGGTCGCGGGCGCTTACTGGCGCGGGGACGCCCGGAACGAGCAGCTGCAGCGCATCTACGGGACGGCCTGGCCGGACGCCAAGCAACTGAAGGCCTATCTCCGGCGCCTGGAGGAGGCGGAGAAGCGCGATCATCGGCGCATCGGCCGCGAGCTGGACCTGTTCAGCATCCAGGACGACGCCGGCGGCGGGCTGGTCTTCTGGCATCCGCGCGGGGCCCGGATACGGCAGGTGATCGAGGACTACTGGCGGACGCAGCACACCCGCCATGGGTACGAGCTGCTGTTCACGCCCCATATCGCCCTCGAGGACCTCTGGCACACCTCCGGCCACACCGACTTCTACCGGGAGTCGATGTACAAGCCGATGGAGGAGGACGGCCAGGAGTACCAGCTGAAGCCGATGAACTGTCCCTTCCACGTGCTGGTGTACAAGGATCGGCTGCGCTCCTACCGGGAGCTGCCCATGCGCTGGGCCGAGCTGGGCACGGTCTATCGCCACGAGATGTCGGGGGCGCTGCACGGCCTGATGCGGGTGCGTGGCTTCACCCAGGACGACGCCCACGTGTTCTGCCGCGAGGAGCAGATCGAGGAAGAGGTGCTCCGCGTCCTCGACCTGACCCTGGAGATGCTCGGCGATTTCGGCTTCGAGCAGTACGAGGTGAACCTCTCGACCCGGCCGGAGAAAGCCGTGGGCTCGGACGAGATCTGGGACAAGGCGACCGTGGCGCTGAAGGCGGCGCTGGAGCGCAAGGGACTGGATTACATCCTCGACGAGGGCGGCGGCGCTTTCTACGGGCCGAAGATCGACCTCAAGATCGAGGATGCTATCGGCCGCAAGTGGCAGTGCTCGACTATCCAGCTGGATTTCAACCTGCCCGAGCGCTTCGAAATGGAGTATGTCGCGGAGAGTGGCGAGCGCCGGCGGCCGATCATGATCCACCGCGCCCTGCTGGGTTCTCTCGAGCGCTTCTTCGGCATCCTGATCGAGCACTACGAGGGCAGGTTCCCCGCCTGGCTCGCACCGGTCCAGGCCGTGGTGCTGAACATCACCGACCGGCAGGCGGAATACACGGCGGGGGTTGCGAAAACCCTCTCCAATCAGGGCTTTCGGGTCGAGGCCGACTTGAGAAACGAGAAGATCGGCTTTAAAATCCGCGAGCATACTGTGCAAAAGGTGCCCTTCCTCCTCGTCGCAGGCGACCGGGAGAAGGAGGCTGGTTCGCTGGCCGTGCGTTCGCGCAGTGGCGAGGACCTGGGGTCGATGAGCATCGACCGGCTGGGTGAGTTTCTCGCCGCTGAAGTCGCGAAGCGCGGCCGGTCTGTTATGGAGGATTGACGCATCACGGCGTCCAAACGTGTCCGGCGTAACGATGATATCGGTGCGCCCCAGTTGAGAGTGATCGGGTCTGACGGCGAGCAGCTCGGCATCATGGAGCGTGACGAGGCCCTGCGCCTCGCGGCTGATGAAGGGCTTGACCTGGTCGAGGTAGCTCCGACGGCGGAGCCCCCGGTCTGCAAGGTGATGGACTACGGCAAGTTCGTCTTCGAGCAGAACAAGAAGAATCAGGTCGCCAAGAAGAAGCAGCGCCAGATCCAGGTCAAGGAAGTGAAATTCCGGCCGGGGACGGAAGAGGGTGATTACCAGGTGAAGATGAAGAACCTGGTGCGCTTCCTCTCGGCGGGAGACAAGGCCAAGGTAACCCTGAGGTTCCGCGGCCGGGAGATGGCGCACAAGGACCTCGGCGCCAGGCTCCTCGAAAGGGTGCGGGACGATCTTGCCGAGCTGGCCTCGGTGGAGCAGTTCCCGCAAATGGAAGGGCGCCAGATGACCATGGTGCTGACGCCCAAGAAAAAGTGAGCTGCGGACCGAAGGCGCGAGCCGGAAGCCGCATCTACGCCTGCAGGGCATTGAGCCCGACCAGGCCATAAACGGAGAAAGACATGCCCAAGATGAAAAGCAATCGCGGGGCCGCCAAGCGGTTCCGGGCCACGGGCGGCGGCGGCTTCAAGCGCGGCCAGTCCCACACCAGTCACATCCTCACCAAGAAGAGCACCAAGCGGAAGCGTCATCTCCGGTCCACCGAGCTGGTGGCCGAGAGCGATGTCAAGGCCGTCCGCAAGATGCTCCCGTACGCCTGAGGAGGTGAACCATGGCCAGAGTTAAGCGTGGCGTAATCGCCCGAGCGAAGCACAAGAAGGTCCTGAAGAAGGCGAAGGGCCACTACGGCCAGCGCCGCAAGAGTTTCCGCGTCGCCAAGCAGTCGGTGACCAAGGCCGGGCAGTACGCCTACCGGGATCGCAAGGCCCGCAAGCGGGATTTCCGCTCGCTGTGGATCGTGCGGATCAACGCCGGGGCCCGGATGCACGGCCTGTCCTACAGCCGCCTGATCGACGGTCTCAAGCGCGCCGGCATCGAGCTGGACCGCAAGGTGCTGGCGGACATGGCGGTGCACGAGCCGGAGGCCTTTGGCGCCGTAGCCGCCCAGGCCAAGGCCGCACTCGCCGCCTGAGTCCCGCTCAGGCACATCCGTTAAGGCCGCGCCCGGCGCGGCCACGGCGCAAAGGGGAGAGGCCTTGCGGGGCCTTTCCCCTTTTCCGTTGGAAGGGGGAATAGCGTGCAAGACGCTGCAAAGCTGCTGGAACAGGGCCGCGAGGAAATCGCGGCGTGCGACGACCTCGCCGGACTGGACGAGGTCCGGGTGCGCTACCTGGGCAAGAAGGGGATGCTGACGGGGCTGCTCAAGTCGCTCGG
>JASFEC010000117.1:0-7271 GCA_050125045.1 Gammaproteobacteria bacterium
GCCGGCGTCGGCCGCGGTTTCCGGGCGCCCGGCACCAGCGACCTCTATGCCTTCGGCGGCAACCCGGCGCTCGCGCCCGAGGTGTCGCGCAGCACCGACCTCGGCCTCAGGTACCAGCCGCAGGCCAATCACGAGCTGAGCCTGGCGTTGTTCCATACCGGGATCGACGACCTGATCGAGTACTTCGATCCGGACGGCTTCACCGGGCCGCTCCCCGGCCAGAACGAGAATATCGGCGACGCCCGCATCCGGGGCGCGGAGCTGGGCTGGCGCGCGCAACTCGAGGCCTGGCGGATCGATACGGAGCTGCTCCTGCAGCGGCCCGAGAACCGCAACACCGGCTCGCAGCTCCTGCGTCGCGCCGAGCGGGTCCTGACCGCGCAGGTCGTCCGGCCCTTCGGGCAGCATGAACTCGGACTCCAAATGCTCGCCTCCGGCGAACGCAGAGACTTCGGCGGCGTGCGCCTGTCCGGCTACGCGCTGATCAACGTCACCGCCAAGCTGCAGCTGGGAGCCCACTGGACCCTCCGCGCGCGGCTCGAGAACCTGCTCGACCAGGACTACGAGCTGGTCGACGGCTACAACTCCGCCGGGCGCGGCATCTATGCCAGCCTGGCCTATAGTTACTGAGAAAGGGAGCAGACATGGGACACCGGCTGAGCCGCATTTACACCCGCACGGGCGACGATGGCACCACCGGCCTGGGTGACGGTTCGCGCGTGCCCAAGGACGATCTGCGGGTCGAGGCCTTCGGCACCGTGGACGAGGCGAACAGCGCGGTGGGCATGATCCTCGCGGTCCCCGGCCTCCCCGACTCCATTTTCGAGTGCCTCACCCGCGTGCAGCACGATTTGTTCGACCTCGGCGGGGAGCTGTGCATCCCCGGCTACACCGCGATCACCCCGGGCTACGTGGCGCGCCTGGAACGTGAACTGGACGATTTCAACGAGCCGCTGCCGCCGCTGAAGGACTTCATCCTGCCGGGCGGCGGCCCGGGCGCGGCGGCCTGTCACTTCGCCCGCACCGTCGCCCGCCGCGCCGAGCGGCGCGTCTGGACTCTGGGGCAGCGCGACCCGGTCAGCCCCGAGGCCTCGCGCTACCTCAACCGCCTGTCGGACCTGTTGTTCGTGCTGGCGCGCGTCATCGCCCGCCACGAGCAGGGCTCCGAAGTCCTCTGGCAGAAAGGCCTGAACCGGGACTGAAGCGCGGGTCCCCGGCGCGGCGCAAACCCGGTCTATCGGCGGGCTTCGTCCAGCACGGCGCAGACGGCCCGCACCCCCTCGAGAATGCGCGGCGACGGCCGCGCCAGCAGGTCGCCGGGCACGGTGTAGAGGTTGCCGCCGGCCACCGCGGCGACCTCGGCCCAGCGGCGCCACCGGGCCAGCTCCCCCGCCTGTCCCGCCGACGCCAGTATCACCTGCGGGTCCCGCGCCACCACCGCCTCCAGGCCGACTGCGGGCGCCAGCGTCTCCTGCTCACCGAAAATGTTGCGCCCGCCGCAGAGGCTGATGACCTGGCTGATCACCTGGCGCCCGCCGATCGTGTAGAGCGGTCGCCAGGACACCTGGTAGAACACCCGCAGCTCCGCCTTCCCGGCGTGCTCCAAGCGCAGGGCGGCCAGGTCGTCACGGTAGCGGGCCGCGGCGGCCGCCGCCGGCTCGGCAGTGCCCGCGAGGCGCCCGATCGCCTCGATCTGGCTCGCGATATCCTCCAGCGTCTCGACGCCGAAGACCACCAGCCGGAAACCCTGCCCTTCGACCTGCCGCAGCAACCGCGCCGGGTTGCCGCCTTGCCAGCCCAGCACCAGGTCCGGCGCCAGCGTCACCAGGGTCTCGAGGTCCACCTGCACGGCGCTGCCAACGCGCGGCAGGGCTTCCACGCCCGGCGGATAGTCGCTCCAGTCGCTCACGCCGACGAGGCGGTCGCCCGCGCCGGCGGCATGCACCAGCTCCGCCAGGTGCGGCGCGAGAGTGACGATGCGCTGGGCGGGCGGCGGCTCGGCCGCGGGCTCCGCGCCGGGCAGGGGCGGGGCTGCGAGCGCCGCCAGCGCCGCGACGAGCGCCCACCGGCGCCGGCGGAGGGTCACGGCATCCAGCCGACCAGCGTCAGCGCGGCGATGACGGTGATCCAGATGTACAGGGCGCGTCGCAGGAGGCCGCGGGTCGCCGCCACCGCTTCGACGCCGCCCGGCTCCGGGCAGCGGCGGCGGATGGCCCCGATCCCGGCCGCGGCGACAATGTTCTCGCTGACCCGGAAGAAGCCGGCCGAGGTGCGCTGGTAATAGCCGCGCCAGTCCTCGAAGGCGTCGTCGAAGCTGCCGGCCACGGCGTAAGACAGCGCCAGCGCTCTCGCCGGCAGCCAGGTGACGATGCCGAACAGCAGCTCGGACGCGCCGGTGGCCGCCCCGCCCTGGCCGGTACGGTGGACGTAGCGGCGGAACAGGTCGGCCACGCGGTAGGCCCAGGCGCCCGCCGGGCCGAGGAGCATGAACCAGAACACCACGCCGAAAATCCGGTGGTTAGCCTGCACCAGGATCGCAGCTTCCAGGCCCCGCTCGCCCACGCTGTGCGGTGCCAGGTCGGTCTCGCAGATCCGCCGCGCGATGTCGTCGGCCGCCGCCCCGTCGCCGCGGGCCCGGGCCTCGAGCCAGTCGTCCACCTGCGCCAGCAGGTCGCGCGGCCCGAGACTGAAGAACAGCACCACGGTGGCGAAGGCGATGTACGGCAGGCCGGCCAGTACGTCGTGGAAGGCCCAGGCGACCCACGCCACCGGCAGGGCGGGCAGCAGCACCACGAGGAAGGCAACCGGGAAGGCCAGCGGCGCCGGCACCGCGCGCATGCGGGCCGCGCCGAGCCCGAACCAGCCGTCCAGCCAGCTCAGGGCGCGGAGGTGGAGCAGCCGCGTCGCCGCGCGCTCCAGCACCAGGCCGAGGATGAGTGCGATCAGGTTCATGTGACCCCCTTGCCCCGACGAGTATAGCGGCGCGGCTTCAGCCAGCGTCGCAGCCGGGCCCAGTCGAAGGACGGCCCGGGATCGGTCTTGCGGCCCGGCGCGATGTCGCTGTGGCCCGCCAGCCGGTCCGGCGACAGCGTCGGGTAGGCCTTGCACAGCGCGCGGACGGCGACCGCCAGGCGGCGATACTGGGCGGTGGTGTAGCCGCCCTGGTCGGTGCCCTCCAGCTCGATGCCGACCGAGAAATCGTTGCAGTCCTCGCGTCCCCGCCAGCGCGAAGCACCCGCGTGCCAGGCGCGGCGGTGGAAGGGCACGTACTGCACCAGCTCCCCGTCGCGGCGGATCAGGAGATGCGCGGAGACCGCCAGGTCGGCGACCCCGGCGAAATAGGGATGCGCCCGCGGGTTCAGCTGGTTGGTGAACAACGCGTCGATCCACGGGCCGCCGAACTCCCCGGGCGGCAGGCTGATGTTGTGCACTACGATCAGCTCGGGCACCGCGCCCGGCGGGCGGTCGTTCTGGTTGGGCGACGGCACCTGGCGCGCCGCGGCCAGCAAGCCGCTGGCGCGGCTGATGGTGAACCGGGGCCTCGGTTTGCGCGTCGCCATGGCGACAGTCTGCACCGCCCGGCGGCGGCTTGCACCCGCCGCAACACACCCGGATGATGCGGGCCATGAGCAAGACACTGCCGAATCTCCAGGACATGATGCGCCGGCTGGTGGCCACGCCTTCCGTCAGCAGCCTGCAGCCCGCCCACGACCAGAGCAATCTCGCGGTCAGCGAGCTGCTCGCGAACTGGCTCGAGCCGCTCGGCTTCGAGGTCGAGCTGAAGCCCGTGCCGGGACTGCAGGACAAGTACAACCTGGTCGCGCGCAGCGGTCCGGGCGAGGACGGCCTGGTGCTGTCCGGCCACACCGACACCGTGCCCTTCGACGCGAGTCGCTGGACTCGCGACCCTTTTGCCGGCGAGGTCCACAACGGCCGTCTTTACGGCCTCGGCAGCGCCGACATGAAATCCTTCCTGGCCTGTGCCGCGCATGCCGCCGCGCGGGTCGACCTCGAGAAGCTCGGCCGCCCGCTGGTGATCGTCGGCACCGCCGACGAGGAGAGCGGCATGGGCGGCGCAAAAGCGCTGGTGGCCGAGGGCGAGCCGCTCGGCACCCGCGCCGTGATCGGCGAGCCCACGCGCCTCCATCCCGTCAACCGGCACAAGGGCGTGCTGATGGAGCGCATCCGTATCGACGGCCGCAGCGGGCATGCCAGCGACCCGGCCGCGGGGCTCAACGCCATCGACGGCGCGATGGCCATCATCGTGGCCTTGCATGCCTTCATCGACGGCCGCGCCGAGGAGTTTCCTGGCGAGAACTTCCCGGTCCCCGGCCCGACCCTGAACATCGGCGCCATTCGCGGCGGCGACAACCCCAACCGCATCTGCGCCAGCTGCGAGCTGGACGTGGACGTGCGGCTGGTGCCGGGCATGCGCTGCGATACGCTGCGCCGCGAGTTGCGCGCGGCGGCCGAGCGCGCGCTGGAGGGCAGCGGCTTCGAGCTCGGCTTCACCGCCTTGTTCGACGGCATCGACCCGCTGGCGCCCGGCGCCGACCGGCTCCTGGGGCAGGCCTGCGAGCATGCCTCCGGCCACAGCTGCGGCGCGGTCAACTTCGGCACCGAGGGCCCGCTGTTCCAGCAGCTGGGCATGGAAGTGGTGGTCTGCGGTCCCGGCGACATCGCCGTGGCGCACCAGCCCGACGAGTCCATCAGCGTGGCCGAGGCCTACCGCGCCGTGGACGTGCTCGAGCAGCTGATCCGGCAGTTCTGCAGCCAGGCGGCATGACCCGCCGCAATCCCAACGCCGAGCTGGTGGCCCGGGATCTCGCCTGCGTCTGGCACCCCTGCACCCAGATGAAAGACCACGAGTGGCTGCCCATGATTCCGGTGCGGCGCGGGGCCGGGGCGTGGCTGGAGGACTTCAACGGCCGCCATTACCTGGACTGCATCAGCTCCTGGTGGGTCAACCTGTTCGGCCACGCCAACCCGGTGATCGCCAACGCCGTGCGGCGCCAGGTGGAGACGCTGGAGCACGTCATGCTGGCAGGCTTCACCCACGAGCCGGTGGTGGAGCTGTCCGAGCGCCTGGTGGGGGTCATGCCCGAGGGCCTGACCCGCTGCTTCTATGCCGACAACGGCTCGGCCGCGGTCGAGGTGGCGCTGAAGATGAGCTTCCACTACTGGCTCAATCGCGGCGAGCCGGAACGCAAGCGCTTCGTCGCGCTGGAGAACAGCTACCACGGCGAGACACTCGGCGCCCTCGCCGTCGGCGACGTCGGGCTGTACAAGGACACTTACCGGCCGCTGCTGATGGAGTGCCTGCTGGCGCCCTCGCCCGACGCATACCTTGCCGAGCCCGGCGAGAGCGCCGCCGACCATGCGCACCGGCGGGCGGCCGATCTCGAGGCGCTGCTGGAGCGGCACGCCGGCGAGGTCTGCGCGGTGATCGTGGAGCCGCTCGTGCAGTGCGCCGGCTACATGCGCATGCACGACCCGGCGTATCTCGCCGAGCTGCGGGCCATTTGCGACCGCCATCGCGTTCACCTGATCGCCGACGAGATCGCGGTCGGCTTCGGCCGCACCGGCACGATGTTCGCCTGCGAGCAGGCCGGCATCGCGCCTGACTTCATGTGCCTGTCGAAGGGGCTGACCGGCGGCTTCCTCCCGCTGTCGGCGGTGCTGACCCGCGACGAGATCTACCAGGCCTTCTACGACGATTACTCCACCCTGCGCGCCTTCCTGCATTCCCACAGCTACACCGGCAACCCGGTGGCCTGCGCGGCGGCGCTGGCGACGCTCGATCTCTTCGCTGCGGGCGACGTGCTGGCCGAGAACCAAGAGCGCGCGCGGCTGATGCGGGCCGGCGTGGCCGAGCTCGAGGATCACCCGCACGTGGGCGATATCCGCCAGCACGGGATGATCCTGGCGATGGAAATGGTGCGGGATCGCAAGACGCGCGAGCCCTATCCCTGGCAGGAGCGCCGTGGCATCCGCGTCTACCAGTACGGCCTCGAGCACGGCATGCTGCTGCGGCCGCTCGGGCACGTGGTCTACTTCATGCCGCCCTACGTGGTGAGCGATGCGGAGATCGCGTCCATGGCCCGCGTGGCCATCGACGGCATCCACCACGCCACGCGGGCGCGGTGAGGACGCGCGCCGGCCGCCGGACGGCCGTCAGAAGGTGACGTTGAAGAAGATCTGCGGCCCCTTGTAGGTCCAGTCGAGCGTGCCGCGGAAACCGTCCTCGTCGCCGTCTACGTCGACGCGGAACCAGTCGTAGCCCAGGCCGACCCCCATGTGCGGGTTCCACTGCCACAGCAGCGTGGCCCGCCAGTTCAGGATCCTGCCCTCGTAGTCCCCGGAGGTCAGGTAGAACGCCTGCCCCAGGATGTCGGCGTAGACGTCGCCGCCGAGGCGCCACAGGCCCCGGGCGCCGAACACCGGCAGCGGCGCATCCACATCGGCGGTGCCGCCCAGCTCCACCGCGCCCTGCTCATCGCCGATCTGGAGCCGGGCCAGGAGGGTGGCCTCCAGTTCGGTCACGTGCACGCCCACGCTGCCGGTGACCTCGAGGCTGGGGCGTTTCACGAAGGCGTACTCGTAGGCCACCTCGATGATCTCGAAACCGAACGTGCCCCGCGCCAGGGCGCCCACCGGGATCACATCGCCGTCCCAGATGATCTCGTCCTCGATCCTGCGCTCTGCCGTCGACGAGTAGTCTGTGTACAGCAGTCGCAGGTGATGGCGGTCGGTCACTCGCCACAGGCCGTCGAAGCGGAACCGGCTCACGTCCTTGTCGCCGAAGGTTCTTTCCCAGTCGATCGGCGTGCCGATGAGTCCTGCTTCGCCGTCCAGCCTGATCTTCAAAGATGAGCCGTTGATGAAAGTCCCCAGCCCGAACTGGAACCGGTCGTCGAGAAGATTCCTCTCGTCGTCGGCGAAGGCAACCCCTCCCGGGAGCAACAACGCCAGCCCGGCTGCAAATGCCATGGTGCGCCACGCCCGGACGAGGCGACCCCGAGTGACCGTACCCATTTCACGTCCTCCCCTGCCGCCGACTGCCCGGCTGGAGCCTGTCCGGGCAATATGGCTCAATACCCAGTTCAGCATACTCTTTTCCCGCTGCGAATAGGGGCGGCTACCTAGAGTCTACAGCGATGTCACGCACGCCACGGATCTTCGTCCACGACCCCCTCGCCTCGGGCCAGCGACTGGTGCTGGAGGGCGAGGCCGCCGCGCACCTCGGCCGCGTGCTGCGCGCGCGCGCCGGT
>JASFEC010000118.1:0-7167 GCA_050125045.1 Gammaproteobacteria bacterium
CCCGGCCGGATGCGGGCCAGCGCGGCGTGGCTGGCAGGAAACTCGTAAATGAAAGTCGGTCGCGCCGGATCCAGGGCCGGCTCAACCAGCAGGGCGAGCGCCAGGTCCAGCAAGGCCGGCAAGTCGGTTTCCACGCCGGCCGGCACCGTGCTCCCGCGGGTCCGCAGCACATCACCGACCTCCGCCGGGCGGGTCGCGAAGGGGTCGAAGCCAGCGTGCACGCTGAAGGCCTCCCGATAGCTCAGGTATTCGGTCGAACCGAGCACCCGCCGCCCCGCGGCGAGCGCGCGCACGAAGGCGTCCACTTCCTCCATCAGTGGCCCGGTGTCCCAGCCGAGGCGGTACCACTCGAGGAGACTGAACTCGGGATTGTGACGCCGGCCCTGCTCGCCGCCGCGGAATACCCGGGCCAGCTGCCAGCAGTCGCCGATCCCCGCCGCCAGCAGGCGCTTCATGGCGAACTCGGGCGACGTGTGCAGCCATCCCTCCAGGCCGCCGCCGGAGTCCCGCGCATGCAGGCTGGCCAGGTGCAGGTCGGTCGCCGCTGCGGCCGACAACTGGGGCGT
Source organism: Gammaproteobacteria bacterium (assembly GCA_050125045.1). GTDB lineage: Bacteria > Pseudomonadota > Gammaproteobacteria > Steroidobacterales > XN24 > XN24. Next base: position 567 of record JASFEC010000118.1, read on the forward strand.
CTCCACCTCCAGCAGCCCGCGCGCCCCGAAAAAGGCACGGCACTCCGCCAGCAGGTCGGCGCGCAACCGCAGCGCCGCGAGCGACGCCGTCGGCTGCCAGCGCGAAAAATTACTTGACGCGGGAGACGTAGGCACCGGTGCGGGTGTCGACGCGGATCACCTCGCCTTCCTCGATGAACAGCGGCACGCGCACGACGGCGCCGGTCTCTAGCTTGGCCGGCTTCTGGCCGCCGGTGGCGGTGTCGCCGCGCACGCCCGGGTCGGTCTCGACGATTTTCAGCTCAACGAAATTCGGCGGCGATACCAGCAGCGGCTGGCCGTTCCACAGGGTGACCTGGCAGAGATCCTGTTCCTTCAGCCAGTCCTTGGCGTCCCCCACGACGTTCTCGCCGGCCGCGTGCTGCTCGAAGGTGTCGGGCACCATGAAATGCCAGAACTCGCCATCGTAGTAGAGGTACTGCATTTCAGTGTCGATGACGTCGGCGCCCTCCACCGATTCGCCCGACTTGAAGGTCTTTTCGTTGACCCGGCCGGTCTTGAGGTTGCGGATGCGCACCCGGTTGAAGGCCTGGCCCTTACCGGGCTTGACGAACTCGTTTTCGAGGATGACGCAGGGGTCGCCGTCGAGCAGGAGCTTCAGGCCGGAACGGAACTCGTTGGTACTATAGTTCGCCATGGATTTACCCGCGGATGGGGCCCTGAGTGAACGGTGGGTTGGTTAAGCCGGTAATGATACCGCCCGGGAGGGTCGCGCGTCACTTGGAGCCCTGGCGGCGCGAGCTGGCCGACGCGATCACGGATCCGGCCGAGCTGCTCGGCCTGCTGCGGCTGGATCCCGGCCTGCTCCCCGCGGCGCGCCGGGCCGCGGCGCTGTTCGGCCTGAAGGTGCCGCGCAGCTTCGTGAACCGCATGCGGCCTGGCGATCCCCGCGACCCGTTGCTGCTGCAGGTCCTGCCGCTGGATGCCGAGACCCTCGACGTGCCCGGTTTTGATGCCGACCCCGTCGGCGATCTCGCGGCCGTGCGCGCCCCCGGCGTGCTGTCCAAGTACCGCGGGCGGGCGCTGCTGATGACCACCGGTGGCTGCGCCGTCAACTGCCGCTACTGCTTCCGGCGCGAGTTCCCTTACGACCGCGGCACGCTCACCCCCGCGCGGCTGGAAGCCGCGATCACGGAACTGGCGGCTCTGCCCGGCCTTGAAGAGGTCATCCTGTCCGGCGGGGACCCGCTGGCACTGCCGACGGCGCGGCTCGGCAGAATCACCACTGCGCTCGCCCGCCTGCCCGGGCTCCGGCGTCTGCGGCTTCATACCCGCACTCCCGTGGTGCTGCCGAGCCGCGTGGACGCACTTTTGCTGCGCTGGTTGCGCTCCCTGCCCTGGCCTGTCGTCGTAGTGCTGCATGTGAACCATCCCGGCGAGTTGTCCGCGGAGCTCCGGGAAGCCCTGGCGGCGCTGGCCGGAACCGGCGCCCGGCTGTTGAACCAGTCCGTGCTGTTGCGCGGGATCAACGACGAGGCAGGAGTCCTCGCCCGGCTGTCGCGGGAACTGCTCGACGCGGGGGTGATCCCCTACTACCTGCATGCGCTCGACCGCGCCCGGGGGACGGCCCATTTCGAGGTCCCCGATGCAAAGGCCCTGGCCCTGCATGCGGAGCTCGCCGCAACCCTGCCGGGCTACCTCGTGCCGCGCCTGGTGCGCGAAGTCGAAGGCGCGTCGGCGAAACGCCCGGTCCATGCCTCTGCCGCGCAATCGCGGTGCTAGAATGTGGCGCCTGCGCGAAAGGAATATCACTTGAGCGAAACCACAGCCGTTCCCGTGATCGTGCTCAGCCGGCACGAGGATAATGCCGAAGCCGTCAACCGGGCCCTGCGCAACAGCGGCCGTGCTGCACACGTGTTGCGGCTGGACGACGCCGGCGATCTCGCCGACCACCTGTCGCCGGAACAATGCGAGCTGCTGGTGGTTTTCGCCGACGAGTGCGAGAACCTGCTGCTGACCACCGCCGCCGTCCTCGATGCGGCGGGCGTGGACGTCCCGCTGATCAGCTGCCGGGAACAGCTCGACGAGGCAGCCATCGCCGACGACATCGTCAACGGCGCCGAGGATGCAGTCAGCTTGCAGCGTGAGGATCGGCTGGTCGCCGTGCTGGACCGGGCGCTGCGCATCGGCCGCCTCAACCGGGCCCTCAGGAACGCGATTCACAGCGCCTCCAGCTATCGGGAACAGCTGCAGCAGGTCGTTGCCGGCACCGGTGACGCCATCGCCCACATCGGCGAGGGCATCGTGCTCGACGCCAACCGGGCGTGGGCCGAACTATTCGGTTTCGAGGACGAACACGAATTGCCCGGCCTGACGTTCATGGATCTTTTCGCCGCCGAGCACCAACCCGCCATGAAGGGAGCGCTGGTGGCCTGTTCCCAGGGCCGCTGGCCGCCCCAGGGCCTGAAAGCCAGCGGCATCAATCGCAAGGACCAGCCTTTCGGCCTCGTGCTCGAGCTGGAGCCGGCCCGGTTCGACGAGGAGGACTGCGTCCGGGTGCGGGTCCCGGCGCGTGCCGGGGCGGAAGACGAGGATGCGCTGGCAGAGCGACTCAGGCATGCCCTGCGCCTCGACCAGGCGACGGGCCTCTACAACCGCCGCCACCTGCTGGAGCGGCTGGCCGCCCGGCTGGGCGAGGAGCCGCCGGCCGGCGTCCTGGCGCTGGTGCTGTTCCGGGTCGATGACCTCCCGAGCCTGCAGCGCCAGGTGGGCGCCCGCAACCTCGACCACGTGATCGCGGGCGTCGCGGACCTGTTGCGCGACTCCGTCCAGTCAAGGGACCTCTACGGGCGGCTGGGCACCGGCGAGTTCGGTGTCCTGGTCGGACGCGGCACCAAGCGCGACCTGAAGGCCTGGGCCGGCAGCGTGACGACCCGCGTGGGCCGCACGCTGTTCGAGGCCGGCGGCAAGTCCGTGTCCCTGTCGATCAGCGCGGGCATCGCCATCGCCGAGCAACGCGGCGTATCGATCGACAACCTGCATGCCGAGGCTCTGGAGTCGCTCTTGCGGGCCTCGGAGCTCGCCGGGGGGCAGGTGGGCATGAGCCAGCAGGCCGAGGACTCGAGACGCCTCGAGGAGCAGGACCAGCTCTGGGTCAGCCGTATCAAGCGCGCCCTGCTGGAGAATCGCTTCCGCCTGGCCAACCAGCCCATCGCCAGCCTGACCGGCGAAGAGCGCGACCTGCAGGACCTGTTCGTGCGCATGATCGACGAGCAGGGGGACGAGGTCATGCCCGCCCAGTTCATCCGCGCGGCGGAGCGTAACGACCTGCTCAAGAATATCGATCGCTGGGTGATCGGCGCAGCTATTGCCTTCTGCAAGAGCCATCCCGGCTGCACGGCGCTGGTGCGCCTCTCGCGCGATACCCTGATGGACAACATGCTCCCGGCCTGGCTGGAGACGTGCCGCAAGAACAGTCGGCTGCCGGAAGGCGCGATTATGTTCCAGGTCACCGAGGAGGTCGCCGCCAGCCAGCTGAAACAGACCCTCGACATGATCAACCGCCTGAAAAAGATTGGCTTCGGTTTCGCGCTCGAAGGCTTCACCGCCGGCGGGACATCGATGCAGCTGCTGAGCCACCTGCCGATCGACTTTCTCAAGATCGACGGCTCGCTCATGCAGGGCCTGGCGGGCGACGAGCCGCTGCAGGAACGCGTCAGGGACATCGTGCAGCACGCCCGGGACCGCGACGTGAAGACCGTTGCCGAGCGCGTCGAGGACGCGAACACCATGGCGGTCCTGTGGCAGCTCGGCGTGCACTACATCCAGGGCTACCAGGTCAGCGAGCCGGAGGTCGTGCTGTCGGCGGACTAGCCGGGGAGCCGGGACGCCGCCGGCTCACTGAGCGCGATAAAGATTTCCGAGCGAAGGGAGCCGGCGGCGGCGCGGCTCCCCGAAGTTGCGCTAGAGGTCGGCCTCCAGGCCGTCAACCTTGCGCCAGCCCCGGGGCAGGAGTGCGCCGCGCCGGGCCCGCTCGCCGAAGTAGGCTTCCAGGTCACGGGGCTTGAGGGTCATGATGCGCTGGCCGCTGATGACCTTCAGCGCCGTGTCCGGCGGCAGCACGACGGCCGCCACCATCGCCTCCTCGCCCGCGGCGAATTTCTTGGCGTCGATCCCGAGCATTTTGTTGCCGCGGCCGCGCGCCAGCTCGGGCAGCTCGGCCACGGGGAAGCACAGCAGCTTGCCGCTGCTGCTCACCACTGCAACCAGCGCGCCCTCGGCCTGCGAAGCCGGCGCGGGCCGGAGCACCTGCGCCTTGCCGCTGGCCTTCAGCACGTGCTTGCCGCTGCGGTTTCGCGTGGCGAGCTCGGCCAGCGGCGCCAGGAAGCCGTAGCCGTCGGAGCTGGCCAGCAACCAGCGATCCTCGGGCGCCCCGATCAGCACGCCGGCGAAGCTGGCCCCGTCCGGCGGGTTAAGGCGGCCCGAGAGCGGCTCGCCCTGCCCCCGCGCCGACGGCAGGCCGTGGGCCGGCAGGCTGTAGACGCGCCCTGTGCTGTCGAGGAACATCGCCGCCTGGTTGCTGCGACCGCGGGCGGCGGCGAGAAAGGCGTCGCCGGAGCGGTAGTTCAGGCTGGCAGGATCGATCTCGTGGCCCTTGGCTGCGCGGACCCAGCCCCGCTCTGACAGCACCACCGTCACGGGCTCGGCTGGAATCAGAGCCGTCTCGTCCAGCGCCTGGGCGGCGGCCCGCTCAACGATGGCGGTCCGGCGCGCGTCGCCGTACTTGTCGGCATCCGCGGCCAGTTCTTTGCGCACCAGTTTCTTCAGGCGGGCCTTGCTGCCCAGGACTTTTTGCAGGGCGTCCCGCTCCGCCGCGAGCTCGTCCTGCTCGCCCCGGATCTTCATCTCCTCCAGCTTCGCCAGGTGGCGCAGCTTCAACTCCAGGATCGCCTCCGCCTGGGCGTCCGACAGCCCGAAGGTCGTCATCAGCACCGGCTTTGGCTCATCCTCGGTCCGGATGATGCGGATCACCTCGTCGATGTTGAGGTAGGCGACCAGCAGGCCCTCGAGCACATGCAGTCGGGCTTCCACTCTCTCCAGGCGATGCTGCAGCCGCCGGGTTACGGTCTGGAGGCGATATTCCAGCCACTCGCGGAGGAGCTCCGGCAGGGTCATGACCCGTGGGCGCCCGTCAAGGCCGATGATGTTCAGGTTCACGCGCACCGTGCGCTCGAGATCGGTGGTGGCGAACAGGTGTGCCATCAGCGCCTCGCAGTCGACCCGGCTGGAGCGCGGCACGATGACCAGCCGGGTCGGGTTCTCGTGATCCGACTCGTCGCGCAGGTCTTCGACCATGGGCAGCTTCTTGGCACGCATCTGCCCGGCCACCTGCTCCAGGATCTTGTTGCCCGAGACCTGCCACGGCAGAGCGCTGATGACGATCTCCCCGTCCTCCCGCTCCCAGCGCGCCCGCAGCCGCAGGGTGCCGTTGCCCGTCTCGTAGATGGCCCGGATGTCGGCGGCGGGCGACACCAGCTCGGCGCCGGTCGGGAAGTCCGGCCCCTGCACGTGCTCGAGCAGCTCGTCCAGGTCCGCCTTCGGGTGATCCAGCAGGTGGATACAGGCGCCTACGACCTCCCGGAGGTTGTGGGGCGGGATGTCCGTGGACATGCCGACGGCGATGCCCGAGGCGCCGTTGAGCAGCACGTTCGGCACGCGCGCAGGCAGCCGCACGGGCTCGCGCAGCGTGCCGTCGAAGTTGGGTTGCCAGTCGGCGGTGCCCTGCCCCAGCTCCGCCAGCAGGGTCGCGGCATAGGGGGTCAGGCGCGCCTCGGTGTAGCGCATCGCCGCGAAGGCCTTGGGGTCGTCCGGCGAGCCCCAGTTGCCCTGGCCGTCGATGACGGGATAACGGTAGCTGAATGACTGGGCCATCAGCACCATGGCCTCGTAGCAGGCCGAGTCGCCGTGAGGATGGAACTTGCCGATGACGTCGCCGACCGTGCGGGCGGACTTCTTCGGCTTCTGCCCGGCCGACAGGCCGAGTTCGCTCATGGCGTAGATGATCCGCCGCTGCACGGGCTTCAGGCCGTCGGAGACGTGCGGCAGGGCGCGGTCGAGGATCACGTACATCGAGTAGTCGAGGTAGGCCTTCTCGGTGAACTCCTTCAGCGGCAGGCGCTCGACACCCTCGAAGTTGAGTTCCAGCTCCTTCACGGGGTTACCTCGGCAAGATTGCCCTTGGCCTGCAGCCACTCGCGGCGGTCGGCGGCGCGTTTCTTGGCCAGCAGCATGTCCATCAGCTCGTGCGTCTGGTCGCCCGCCTGCAGCGTCAGCTGCACCAGCCGCCGCGTCTCCGGGGCCATGGTCGTCTCGCGCAGCTGCACCGCGCTCATCTCGCCGAGCCCCTTGAACCGCGTCACCGTGACCTTGCCCTTGATCCCCTCGGCCTCTATCCGGTGCAGCACGCCGCGCCGCTCGGCGTCGTCCAGGGCGTAGTAGACCTGCTTGCCAACGTCGATGCGGAACAGCGGCGGCATCGCGACGTACACGTGCCCCGCATCCACGAGCGCGGGGAAGTGGCGCAGGAACAGGGCGCACAGCAGGGTCGCGATGTGCAGCCCGT
>JASFEC010000119.1:0-7140 GCA_050125045.1 Gammaproteobacteria bacterium
GGCCCCGCGCTCATCGAGGGCCCGCGCGCGGTCCGCGCCAGGCCCGAGAGACTGCGCATGGCGTCCCGGTAGATCGACCAGGCGCGCGCCAGCGGCACTTCGAAGTAGCGGCGCGCGCCAGTGTCGCGCTCGACGAACATGTAATAGGGGATCATCCCCAGCCGCACCTGCTCGCGCCACATGTCGGCCCAGGCCGTGCCCGAGTCGTTGATGTGCCGCAGCAGCGGGCTCTGGGTCCGGATCTCGGCGCCGGCGTCGCGCAGCCGGCGAATCGCCTCGTGAGCAATCTCCGTGCGCATCTCCTGACCATGGTTGAAGTGCGCCATCACGGCCACGTGCTTGCCCGCCTCGGCCAGCGATTCGATCAGGCGCAGCAGCTCGTCCGCGTCCGGATCGCTGACGAAGCGGTAGGGCCAGAAGGTCAGCGCCTTGGTCCCGAAGCGCACGTGCTGGACGTGGTCATACTCCGGGGCCAGCAACGGCTCGAGGTAGCTGGCGAGGTTAGCGGTGCGCATGATCATCGGATCACCGCCGGTCATCAACAGGTCCGTCACCTCGCGGTGCTCGCGCAGGTAGTCGAGCAGCAGGCGGGCGTCGGACGCGGCGATGCGCAGGTTCTTGTCGCCGACGAACTGGGCCCAGCGGAAGCAGAAGGTGCAGTAGGCGTGGCAGACCTGACCGTTCTTGGGGAAGAACAGCACCGTCTCGCGGTACTTGTGCTGCAGCCCGTTCAGCCGCTCGCCGTCGTCGTTCCGCGGCAGGTTCAGTTCCATCTGCAGCGCAGGGTGGGGATTGAGGTCGGCACGAATCTCCTGCACCAGGCCTGCGATCTCCTGCTTCGGCGCACCGCTGCGATGCAGCTCGGCAAGCCGCTCGAAGGCCTCGGGCTCGAGCATGTCACGGTGCGGAAAGGTGAGACGGAAGACGGGGTCGTCCGGCACCCGCGACCAATCAATGAGGTCGCGAATCACGTAGTCGTTGACGCGGAAGGGAAGCACGCTGGCGACCACGCGCATCTCGAAGCGCGCGGCCTCGTCCAGCCGGCTGCGCAGCAGAGGCTGGTCAAGCTGGGCAGCGGTGACCGCGCGATAGCGGCGCGGCGCCGGCGCCGTGGGCGGCGTGAAAACCTGGTCGGGGCGCGCAGCCGCGTCCCGGGGCAATGTCTCGTTGTCAAACATAAGCGTCAGCTGTAGTGCGGAGCGCAGCAGGGAAGGGCGTACAACGCCCTGCGCACCATGGATCAGGGATCCGGACAGCCCGGCGGGTCAAGCGCTCGAGTCGCGGGCGCGACCGTGTTTGGCACGGGCTTCGAAGCCTCATCACCCTGCCGCAGGCATGCGGCGATGTCAAACATCACGCTCGTCTATACTGCTCGTTGGCCCGCCTACCGAGGACATCCGGCTTGAGCCCGAACGCCCGCCCCGGCAGCAAGTCCGTGCGCGTGCCCAGCCTGCTGCAGTCAGTGACGCCCGTCGTCGTGATGGCCGGACTGCTGACCCTGTCGATCGTGCTGTTCGGCGCAGATTCCTCCCAGGGCGCCAACCAGGTGGCGCTGACGCTGGCGGCTGCGGTGGCCGCCGTCATCGCCATCTACAACGGGGAGCGCTGGACGGAGATTCTCGAGGCGATCGTCCGGGGCATTTCGACCGCCATGGGTGCCCTGCTCATCCTCTTCGCCATTGGCGCGATGATCGGCACCTGGAGCATGTCGGGCACCGTGCCGGCAATGATCTATTACGGCAGCATGCTGCTGTCACCGGCGGTGTTCTACCCGACGGCCTGCCTGATCTGTGCGCTGGTCTCGGTTTCGATCGGGTCGAGTTGGACGACTGCGGGCACCATCGGCATCGGCCTGATGGGCGTCTCCCAGGGACTGGGGCTGTCACCCGAGGTCACCGCCGGCGCCGTCATCTCGGGCGCCTATTTCGGCGACAAGATGTCGCCGCTGTCCGACACCACGAACCTCGCCCCGGCGGTCGCCGGGGCCGAGCTCTTCACCCACATTCGCCACATGTTCTACACGACGGGGCCGTCCTTCCTCATCGCACTCGGCGGCTTCACCGCGGTGGCGCTGATGGGCAGCGATACGCGGCAGGAAGCGAACCTGGGAGAAATCACCGCGGCACTGGAGACGAATTTCCGGCTGGGATGGTGGGCGCTGATCCCGCTGTTTGCCGTGCTCGGTCTCGCCGTGGCACGCTTCCATGCCCTGCCCGTCATCCTGTTCGGGGCGCTGCTCGGCGCGATCTTCGCGGTGCTGTTCCAGGCCGACCTCGTTGCCGCCTACGGTGGCGCGGGCGAGCTTGGTTATGGCCTCGCACTGCTGAAGGGCGCGTGGATGGGGCTGATCGACGGTTACGCGGCCGACACGGGCAACGACCTGGTAGACAGCCTGATCTCGCGGGGCGGCATGAGCAGCGTGCTCACCACTGTCTGGCTGATCATCTCGGCCCTCACCTTCGGTGCCGTGCTGGAGCACGCCGGGATGTTGCAGCGGATCATCCAGGGGGTCATCCGTGCGGCGAAAAGCACCGGCGCCCTTGTCACGTCCGTCCTGCTCACTGCTTTCGGGACCAACATCGTGACCGGCGACCAGTACATGGCGCTGGTCGTGCCCGGCCGGATGTTCCGCGCCGAATTCCGCCGGCGGCGCATCAAGGCCCGGACCCTGTCACGCACCATCGAGGACGCCGGCACGCTGACGTCGGCGCTTATACCCTGGAATACCTGCGGGGCCTATATGGCGGCCACCCTGGGCGTGGCCACGCTGGCCTACCTGCCCTGGGCCTTCCTCAACCTCGTGAACCCGCTGGTGGCCGCGCTGCTCGCCTTCCGCGGCATCACCATCGAGACGGTGCCCGAAGGCGAGCCGATGCCGGACGTGGACAGCGCCGCCCGCGCCTGATTCGACGGGGGGCAGGCAACAGGCTCAGGACGCCTGGGTGCGCAGCTGCTTCATGTCGAGCTGCGGTTCCCAGTTCTCCACCCACTCGAGCTGCGAGGCGTTGGTCGGCGTGCCACGGAACATCTCGGACTTGCTCATCGCCATGAAGCGGCGGGCGAGTTCCTCGAGCGACTCCGCGGGATCGAGACCGCGCTCGACCAGCCAGCAGCCCATGACCATACCGGTGCGCTGCACGCCGTCACTGCAGTGGACGTATACACGCGCGCCGCGGCCCAGGCCGTCGCGGATCACGCCCAGGATATCCGTGACCGTCTCCGCGTGCTCCGGCACGCCCTCCGCGGGAAGCGGCAGGTTGACGTACTCCGCGATGATCCCGCGGTCGCTGCAGATCCGGTCGAGCATCGGGCGATAGGGCCGCACCGTGTCGCCCCGGCCGCTGAGGTCCACGAACAACCGGATGCCGGCATCGAGCAGGCGCGACATGCGCCGGCGCATCACGGCGTCTTCCCAGTGCCCCGGATGCTCGCCCGCCAGCAACAGGCCGGGCTCCACCCAGTAGCTCTCGTTGATCGGCTGCACGTTGCTCATCTGACAGTCCTCCAGACGATCCCAGCGTAGCGACCGGCCGGGTATCCGGGCGTGACGCAGTTCTCGGAACCGCAGCGGGAGTCAGGGTGCCAATAGAGGCGGCGCTTCAGGCCGGCCGGCGCACCCAGTCCAGGCGCGGCGACGGCGCGCCGGGCTCGCGCAAGGCCTGCCAGAGCTCAGCCAATAGCGGCCGCAACTCTTCGACCAGCCCCCAGGGCGGGGCCACGATGATCATGCCGCTGCCGTTGAGGCCCGCGGGGTTGTCGTCGGGCCTCACGGAGAGTTCCGCGCGCAGCACGCCGCCCGGCCCGAGGGGAGCGGTCGCCAGCGCGCGGGTGAAACCCTCCAGCGTGCGGCGGTCCTTGACGGGATACCACGCGGCGAGGACGCCCACCGGCCACTGCCGGCGAGCCAGCTTCAGCCCGGCGACGACGCGGTCGAGATCTTGGGCGTCCTCGTAGGGGGGATCGACCAGCAACACGCCGCGGCGCGGCTTCGGCGGCAGCAAGGCGCCCAGCGCCTCCCAGCCGTCACGACAATGGACGGCCACGCGCGGGTCGCTTCGGAACAGCCGCCGCAGCGCAGCCGCCTCGGCCGGCACCAGCTCGCTGAGCACCAGGCGGTCATCGGGGCCCAGCAGGCCGGCCGCCACCAGCGGCGACCCCGGATAGCTGTTGAAGCCGCCCTCGTTGCCCGGGAGCCCGCGCACCAGTCGCAGGTAAGCGGCCAGCGCCGACGATGCAGGCGCCAGTTCCCGGCAGCGCAGGATACCGGCGGCCGACTCCCCGGAACGTTGCGCCTCGGGCGAATCGAGCCGGAACAGGCCCGCGCCGGCATGCGTCTCGAGGTAACAGAGCGGCTTGGGCCGCTGCTGCATCTGCAGCAGCAGAGCGGCCAGCACGGCATGCTTCAGGACGTCTGCAAAGTTACCGGCATGAAACGCATGCCGGTAGTTCATTGCTCGGCGACGCGAATCCGGTGGACATACAGGCGCAGCGGCCCGCTCGGCTCGGCGAGGAACAGGCCCATCCGTCGCACGGTCGAAAGGTCCACCTCCCGCCCGGAGGGAGACATGCGCAGAGCATCCAGCGGGACGTAGAAATCGTTGACGCCAGGCATGACGCGCAACGGATAAGTGATCCGCTCGTCGAACGACAGGTTGCGCGAGCTGTCCTCCAGCCGGAGGTTGACGGTGATCGGCCGAGTCGCCGTGGAATAGAGATTGATCTGCAGGATGGAGAAGCCGGTCCAGTCCTTGAACGGCTCCTGGATCATCACGCCTGCGCCGGGGGCGCCGTCCAGCAGCAACAGGGCGACCCGCTTGCCGGCGCGCCGCGGCCATTCGTCCGGACCCTTGCCCACGAACAACTCCGCATCCTCCAGCTCGACGAACGGCTCCTGCCATGTGCTGGCCAGGTCGACGACCACCGGGAAAGCGCCTGCGCGCCCGGCATAGGAAGCCAGCACCGGTCCCAGCGGATACAGCACCGCCGACACCAGCAGCGCACCGAGAATCCCGACGGAGCGGCGCGGCCAGCCGCGCAACCACGCGTGCTCCCGCTTCAGGCCGCGGTCCAGCGCGGCGCTCAGCAGCAGGAAGCCAAACGCTCCGATGAACGTCTGCGCCGGGGTCACGGTGGCCTCGGGATCGCCACCCAGCAGCAGTTCGTAGCCGACCAGCGACGCCAGCACCGCTAGCACGGCCACGGCGTAATACAAGGAGCGCTTGCGGATCCAGCGCCGCCCGATGAGCGCCGTCAGCTCGAGAATGATCAGCCCCGCGAAGCCGAAGAAGAAAATCTGGCGCAGGTCCTGCAGGGTTTCCTCAAGCAGCCCTCGGGGCTTGGTGAGCCCGAAGACCGTCAACAGGGAAAGCACGACGGCGCCGTAGAGCACCATGAGGCGGGCCCCCGGGCCGCGGCGACTCCCGCGCACGGGCTCGCGGTCGGGGACCTGCGGGGGATCGGCTGGATTCAAGTCTCTGCCTCCGGGATGCCCGGCTGACGGCCTGCGCCTACCCTAATGCGGGCCGTCCGCCCCGGCAATCCTCTCTGCCTCGCCCTCGAGCCGGAAGGGGCTGAAATACAGGGTGAAGGGCTCCCCGGGCCGCCGGCTGAAAACGATGACCTGGCTCACGTCGGTCAAGTCGAGTCGGCGCTCGCGCGGACCCGCGGCGATGGTTTCCAGCGGCACGGAAAAATCGTTCAGGCCCGGGGTGACGATGAAGCTGCCATTGAATCGATCCGCATGGGCACGCTGTCGATGAGTGTCGTCGACGCGCAGCACGAGCTCGACGGGCGCCTCGAGATCCGACCAGACCTCGAACCGCAGCACCTGGTAGCGCGACCAGTCGGGATAGGGCTCGCGCATGGTGACCCCCGGCCAGGGGGCGTCGAGGAAAGTGAGCCGGCTGACCTTCTTCCCCTCCATCTCGCGCCAGCCACCCGGCGCGTGGACGACCTGGAGCTCCGACCGGCCAAGGTTCAGGAACGGTCGTTGCCAGGACTGCGTGAAATCGGCCAGCACGGGGAAAGCCGCCGCCCGCTGCGCGTAGTACCAGCCGATCCCGGCCAGCGGCGCCAGCGCCAGCGCGAGAGTTAGCCCGGCGCCCGCCAGCACCAGCCTCGCCGCTACGCGGCCGTCCTTGCCCAGCGGCCGCCAGAGGGCCGGGCGCAGGGCGGCAAAGATGGCGAGAAAGCAAACCACCCCGACCAGGTTGTTGGCGGCGTCGGCGATGTTCGCGTCTCGCCCCGGCTGGAACACCTGCAGCGCCTCGGTCGCGAGGCTGAGCACGGTGGTTGCCAGCAGGGCAATGAGCAGGTCCGCAGCTTCGGCCGCAGCATTGCCGCGCAGAACCCTCACAAGGCGCAGCATCATCAGTCCGGCGCAGCCGAACAGCGGCACGTGACCGATCTCGAACAGCATGCGCCAGCCGTATGCATCTCCCGGAGGCCGGACCAGCGCCAGGAACAGCATGAGCGCGAGAATGCCGAGCGCCGGTGGCGCGAGACGGGTTAAGTCCTGTCGGGCCGGGCCGCCGGAACTGTCGTCGCGCGTCTCCATGACCGGCATTCTGCCTCCCCGGGGCGGGCCACCGCCAGCGTACAATTCTCATTGACCTTGGGACAGAAAAGGCGTGACAGAGCGCTAATCGAGCAGCAGCTGCATGGCCAGGTGTAGCCAGAGCAGCCACATCAGAAAAGTGCTCGCGACGTAGAGATTGAATCGTGTGATGACGCGGTTGCGCCCCAGATGCTCGCGCATATGCAGGGCGCGCAGCAGGACGAAGGCCCAGGCGATCGCGACGGCGAACACACTCGCCACGCCGAGCGCCAGATGCGCCGCGCAGATCACGTGGAACAGCAGCGGAATCTCGAAATGGTTCGCGAAATGCCGGGTCGAGACCGAGACCGCCGGGGTCATGGGAATCTCGCCGCGACCAGAGAAGTCGTCGAGCCGCATTTCGCGGCTGCGCAAGGCTTTCCGGCGGCGGAGCCCCATCAGCAGCCAGGCGGCAAACGTCAGCGCTGCCATGCCGAGCATGGGCCAGAACATCGTGGTCGCGGTCATCGTCAGCACCTTTTCCCAGCGGGCTGGTGCATCCTATGTCCTTTGTTGCCGCCAGGGGAGTCCCGATGAGCATGGCT
>JASFEC010000120.1:0-7110 GCA_050125045.1 Gammaproteobacteria bacterium
TGTCCCGGTTCGAGTTCAGCGGCCGCAGCAGCTTCAGCTGGACAATCTGCCCGGCGGCATCGACATCCGGCGCCACGCCGACCTCGTAATCCTCCCCCTGCACCAGGAAGGGGACGCCGGTGTTGAACGGCAGGCCGAGAGCGGTGCACGCCTCCGGCGGCGCAGCCGCGAGTTTGCACAGGGTGGCGTCGGACAGTCCGACCACGCCCTTGGTGGCCGGGTCGATCGCGACTTCGAGCAGGAAGACCGAAGCGGGAGTGAGGCTGTCGGGGTCAACCCCGCGCGTGAAGTTGGCCTGAATCCGGGAGTAGATCGAGAAGCCGTCCATCTCGTTGACTGCGGCGACGGCGAGCTGGAACGGCTGTGCCGGCACGTTCAGCGTGCCGTCCGTGTCCGGGGCAGCCACGAAGCCCAGGATGTCGTTCGGGTAAGGCACGATCGCGTTGAGCGGATCGAACTGTGCCCGGAAGGTCGCGTTCGCCGGGGGCACCTGCGGCACGCCGGTGTTCGGTTCGCCGATCTTGCCGGATACGTTTTCCGAGTCCTTGATGCACCCGGACAGGGCGAGCGCCACGGCGGCCAGCGCCACCGGATAGAGGCTTCTCATTGTTCTGACTCCTCCCAACAGGGGTAATCTTTATCTGGATCTTCTGGTCGGGGACGCGCGCAGCACCCCCGGGACGCCCGATTATCTGCTGCGGTCGTACCCGCAAGCCTACGCCGGTTGTCGGAGTTGTTTCAAGGCCTTAACTTTGCTGCATGGCGAGATCCCCCGGCGCCCGTCGCGCCCGTACCAAGACCGCGCCCCCGGGCAGCTTTCGCATCATCGGCGGCGAGTGGCGCAGCCGCCGCGTGCCGGTGCCTGCACTGGAGGGCGTGCGCCCCACGCCGGACCGCGTGCGCGAAACGGCGTTCAACTGGCTGATGCCGGTGATTGCGGGTGCCCGGTGCCTCGATCTTTACGCCGGCAGCGGAGCGCTGGGACTGGAGGCCCTGTCGCGAGGGGCGGCCGAGGTCGTGTTCGTCGACCGCTCGCCTGCGGTGCTGCAGCAATTGCGTGAGAACCTCCGGCGTCTGGACTGCGACCGTGCCCGGACCGTGTGCATGGATGCGGGCGCTTACCTGGAGGGACCGGCGACCCGGTTCGACATCGTGTTTCTCGATCCGCCTTACCGCCAGGCAGCGCTGGCACCGGTCGTCGCTCGGCTGGTGGAGTGCGGCTGGGTCGGGCCGACAACCGCGATTTATCTCGAGCACGAGGTCGAAGCGCCATTGCCGCTAATGCCGGCGGGCTGGCGGCTCACTCGCTCCGCCGCCGCCGGCCAGGTGCGTTACCATCTGGCCCGGTTCGAGCCGCAGACTGCAGGTCAGACATGAGCACTTCGGCGCTGTACCCCGGCACCTTCGATCCCATCACGAACGGCCACCAGGACCTGGTCCGCCGTGCCGCCTCGATTTTCGAGCGGGTAGTCGTCGCTATTGCCGCCAACCCGTCGAAGGCGCCCCTGTTCAGCCTGGAGGAGCGCGTCGAACTCGCGCGCGCGGTGTTGTCCGACATTCCGAATGTCGAGGTGCGCGGCTACAGCGGCCTGACCGTGAAGTTCGCGCAGGAGCACGGGCTGGACGTGATGGTGCGCGGCCTGCGCGCGGTGTCCGACTTCGAGTTCGAGTTCCAGCTGGCCACCATGAGCCGCCAGATTGCGGGCCAGGTGGAGACAGTCTTCCTGACGCCGACCGAGCAGTTCAGCTTCATCTCCTCGAGCATGGTGCGGGAGATCGCCCTGCTGGGCGGCGACGTATCGCGCTTCGTTCATCCCGTGGTCGAGGAAGCCCTGCGCTCCCGACGGGCCGCCGCCAGGACACCTTGATGATGCGCATTTTCCCGGTCCGCGGCGCTGTTGCCGGCTTCTTCCTGGTGCTGCTCACCTGGGCGGGCCCGGCTGCAGGCGATCTTGCGCCGGCGCAGCCAGGCCGAGCGGCCATCGCCAGCGCCCACCCGCTGGCGACCGAGGCCGGCATGGAAGTCCTCGAGGCGGGCGGCAATGCTTTCGATGCGGCGGTCGCCGTGAGCGCGGCGCTCGGCGTGGTCGAGCCCTTCTCCTCGGGACTCGGCGGCGGCGGCTTCTGGCTGCTGCACCGGGCGGCAGACGGTCGCCAGGTGGTGGTTGATGCCCGCGAGACGGCACCGGGTGCGGCCCACGCCGGCATGTACCTGGACGAGCGGGGCGAGCCCGTGCCCGGGCTGTCGCTGAACGGCCCGCTGGCGGCCGGTATCCCGGGCGCGCCGGCGGCGCTGGTGCACGTGAGCGAGCGTTACGGCCGGCTGCCCCTGGCGCGCTCGCTGGCCCCGGCGATCCGGTTCGCCCGGGAAGGCTTTCCGCTCTACGAGCGCATGCACCGCGGGCTGAGCTACAAGGCGGAGCAGCTGCGTCGCTGGCCCGGCACCGGGTCCTTCCTGCCGGATGGCGAGGTGCCCGCCCCGGGAACGCGGGTTCGGCTGCCGGGGCTCGCCGAGGTGATGGAACGCCTGGTGGCCGAGGGCGCCGAGGGTTTCTACCGGGGCGAAATCGCCGCGCAAATGGTCGATGCCGTGCGGGCGCATGGCGGCATCTGGACGCTGCAGGATCTTGCCGCGTATCGCGTGATCGAACGCGAGCCGCTGGTGGCTGAATTTCCCGGCGGCCTGAGCCTCGTGGTGCCGCCCCCGCCGTCTGCCGGCGGCGTCGCCATGATCCAGGCCTTCAACATGCTGCAGTCCTGGGACGATAGCGAGCTGGCCGAGGTCGATCGCAAGCACCTGGTGGTCGAGGTCCTGCGCCGCGCCTTCCGCGACCGCGCCTGGCTGGGCGATCCCGCCTTTACCGACATGCCCCTGGCAAAGCTGCTGGACCCCGCCTACGCGGCGGGCCTGCGGACCACGCTGCGCTTCGATCGCGCCACGCCGAGCGACACCTTCGCGCCACTCCTCAGCGAGGACGGGGGCGAGCACACGACGCATTTCTCCATCATCGACGCCGACGGCAACCGGGTGGCGGTGACCCAGACCATCAACGGGTGGTTCGGCAGCAGCTTCGCCGTCCCGGGGCTCGACCTGCTGTTGAACAACGAGATGGACGACTTCGCGGTCAAGCCGGGCGCTCCCAATCTCTACCAGCTGGTCGGGGCAACGGCGAACAATATCGAGCCCGGGAAGCGCATGCTCTCCAGCATGACGCCGACGTTTCTCGAGTCCCCGCGCGGCGTGGCGATCCTCGGCACGCCCGGCGGCAGCCGGATCATCAGCATGGTGCTGCTGGCCGCGCTCGCTTGGGCCGATGGGGCGGACGCCGCCACCATGACCGCTCTGCCGCGCTACCACCACCAGTACCTGCCCGACCGGCTGGTCTACGAGGAGGGTGCGCTGAGCCCTGCAGAGCTGGAAGAGCTCGGGCGGCGCGGGCATCGCCTGGCGCAGAGCCGCCGACTCTACGGCAACATGAATGTCGTCACCTGGGATTACGCCGACCGCAGTGTCGAGGCAGCCACGGACCCGCGGGCCGCCGTCGAGATCTGGACCTACTGAGTACCGCAGGGGAGCCGCCATGAATCCGTCCGACGCTTTCCTGGCCCGCCTCGCCCGCTACTGCGGACAGGCCTTCGCCGGCAGCATCGTCGCCAACGAGCCGGCCCAGCCGGACGACCCCTTCGCCGGCAAGGCGCTGGTCATGCACATTCGCGAATGCTCGGCCACCGAGCTGAGGATCCCGTTCCACGTTGGCGAAGACCGCAGCCGCACCTGGGTGCTGACGCGAACGACCGGCGGCCTGCGGCTGAAGCACGACCATCGTCATGAAGACGGGAGCGAGGACGCCGTCACCCAGTACGGTGGCGACACGACGGACCCCGGCATGCCCTGGCGCCAGGAGTTCCCGGTAGACGAGTACTCGGTGCAGCTGTTCGAGCGCGAAGGCCTGGCCGCCTCGGTGCAGAACACCTGGGCCCTGGAGATGACGCCGCTCGGACGCTTCGTCTATGAGCTGTCGCGCCCCTCCGGGCGCCTGTTCCGAGTAGAGTTCGACCTGTCACGCCCGGTCCCCGCGCCACCGGCGCCGTGGGGCTATCCGGACCTCGAGTGATGGGCGGGGCTTCGTTGTCGCCGGCCGGCTGAGGAAATGCGCATGCGCCTGTCATTGCTGAGAACTGCCTGGCTGCTCTGCGCCTGCTGGTGGCTGGCGGCGCTGCCCGTCCTCGCGGCCGAGCCCTGGCGCATCGAGGGTGTCGAGCGCGTCGTGGCTGTGGGCGACATACACGGCGCCTACGATGAACTTGCCGGGCTGCTGGAGGATGTCGGCCTGATCGACGCCGAGGGCCGCTGGACCGGAGGCGACACTCACCTCGTGTCCGTCGGCGACCTGCTCGACAGGGGGGACTACGGGCGGCAGGTGATGGACCTGCTGATGCGCCTGCAGCAGGAAGCGGAGGCCGCGGGCGGCGCCGTGCACGTCCTGCTCGGCAACCATGAGGTGATGAACCTGGTGGGCGACCTGCGCTATGTGAGCGAGGGCGACTACGCGCAGTTCGGCGACGCGGCGCGCGAGGGCTTCCCGGCCGGCTTCTTCGAGCGCCGCGCCGCGCTGGCGCCGGACGGCTACTACGGTCGCTGGCTGATCTCGCTGCCCTTCGCCCTGGTGATCAACGACACGCTGTTCGTTCACGGCGGCCTGTCGGCCCGGGTCGAGGGCCTGTCGCTCGAGGCGATCAACCGCAGCGCGCAGCGCGACCTGCGGACAGTGGCCGAGGGGTGGCACGAGTTGCGGGAGGCCGGCGTCGTGGGAGACGACACGACTTACCACGAGCTGCGCCGCATGGTGCGCGAGGAGCCCGGGGAGCTCGTCGACGGCGCGGCCGCGCAGACCGCGAGGGCCATCGCCGAAGCGCTCGATGGGCTGCCTTTCCATCCGGAGGGCGTGCTCTGGTACCGCGGCAACGCGGTGTGTCACGCCTGGGCCGAGGCGCCTGTGCTGCGCGAGATTCTCGCCAACCTCGG
Source organism: Gammaproteobacteria bacterium (assembly GCA_050125045.1). GTDB lineage: Bacteria > Pseudomonadota > Gammaproteobacteria > Steroidobacterales > XN24 > XN24. The sequence goes on from JASFEC010000120.1 coordinate 5,027, forward strand.
CGCGCAGCGGGTGGTGATCGGCCACACGGTGACGCAGTCGCGGCAAGTCACTTCTCGCCTCGACGGCATGGTCTATCGCGCGGATGCGGGCATGAACCACGCGGCCTATGGTGGCCGCGCGGGCGCCCTGGAGATTGCCGACGGTACTGTCCTGGTCGATTACCCGGACGAGGCGGTCCGGGCGGTCGACGCCGAGCCGGTGCGCCTGTGGAGCCGTCCCTACGGCATGAGCGATGCCGAGATCGAGGAGTTCCTGCGCACGGCCGAGATCACCCGGGTCGAGGACCTCGGTGTGGGCGTCACGCGCCCGCGGCGGCTGACGCTGGAGCAGGACAGCAAGGTGATGCGAGCGGTGTTCAAGACGATGGACACCGATCCCGGCCTGGAGAGCAAGCGCCGCTGGTCGCGGTCGGACGATCGCGCCGACCGCCACGTCTACGACCTGGTCGCCTACCGGCTCGATCGCCTGCTCGGGCTGAACATGGTCCCGGTGGCCGTGGCGCGGGAGCTGGACGGAGAAATCGGTACCGTGCAGTACTGGCTGGAGGACAGCTTCACGGAGGGCAAGCGGCAGAAGGAGGAGATTCCGCTCGACACCTACTGCAGCATCCGCGCGCAGTTCAACATGATGAACGTGTTCGACCTGCTGATCTTCAACGTCGACCGCAACCTGGGCAATGTGCTCTACGATGATCGGCACCAGGTCTGGCTGATCGACCATAGCCGCGCCTTCGGCACGGAGCGCGGCATCCCGGCGATGCTGGAAGACGCCAGCGTGCAGCTTACCCCCGACCTGGACGCCATGCTGGCGCGGGTCACGGAGGAGCGCCTCGAGCCCCTTCGGCCTTACCTCAACCGGCGCCAGCTCGCCGCGCTCGTCAGCCGGGCGCAGGCTCTTCGGCAGCTGCGATGAACCGCGGCACCGGGTCCGGGCCGTAGCTGATCGCAAACGCCGACTCGACGCTCAGGCCCTCGAAGTCGGTCGCCGAGACCTTGATCTCCAGCGTCCCCTGCGCGCCGGGCGGCGGACGGAGTGTGAAGCTGTGGTTGAAGGCGTCGAAGCGCACCCACCCCGGCAGCGGGCCGCCGTCGGCGCAACAGGCCTGGAAGCGCAGGGCATCGCCCGGGTCCGGATCCATGAAGGCGTGCTCGGGTACCGTGAAGACCAGCATCTGGCCGGCCGGGACATAGACGTCGGGCAGGCGCGCATTCACGACCGGCGGGAGGTTGGCGAGGTTCTGCCGGATTTCCTGGCGGTGGTGGCGGCCGATGGCCGTGCCCAGGCCGATCAGCACCAGGGACAGGCCGATGTTGATGGCGGTGATGGCGCCCACGTCCAGCCCGAGGAGTTCCGCCGTGAGCAGGATCATGCCCGCGTAGACCAGGTCGCCGAAGCGCACGAAGAAGGTGTCGACGGTGGTCTTGCCGATGTACTTCTCGTCGCGCGTGACCGGCAGGTAGAGCGCATGGTTAGTGGTGTTCTGGATCGAGTAGTTGGCGGCGCTCTCGGCGATCATCATCAGCCGCACCAGCGCGAACACGGGCACCAGGTAAATCAGGCCGTAGCTGGCCAGCATGAGCAGCGGCAGCACCATGATGGCGCCGCGCACACCAACCCAGCGGAAGATGCGCGACACCAGGAACAGCTGCAGCCCGATCTGCAGCGCCGTGACCCAGGCATAGAAGTTGCCGTAGAAGCGCGCCAGGACCTCGCCGGTCGTAGTGGCTCCCGCGCCGGCGGCCACCACGGCCCCGGCGTGCTCGCTGGCGAAGGTGGCCAGGATGTACTGGCCGGTCGAGTTGACCCAGTTCAGCAGCAGCACGAAGACGGCGATGCGCAGCAGGTAGCCGCTGCGCAGCACGACCTGGAAGCCGGCGAGCACCTGTCCCAGGCCGGCCGGCGGCTTGCCGGCAGGCCGCGTCGGGAGGCTGCGGGAGCCTTCCGGCACCGAGTGCTCGGCGATGCGGCTGATGTAGAGCGCCGCGCCGAGCAGCAGCGCCGCGAGGAGCATCAGCCGGGGGATGCCCAGCAGTGCGAACAGGGTGCCGCCGATCTGGCTGCCGAGCCAGGCGCCCATGGCGGC
>JASFEC010000121.1:0-7055 GCA_050125045.1 Gammaproteobacteria bacterium
CCGACCTTGTAATCGATGCCGTCTTCCTTCGCCTGGGCCTCGGTCTTGCCGACCCAGGCGATCTCCGGCGCCGTGTAGATCACGGACGGGATCACGTCGTAATTGACCTCGGCGATCCTGCCGGCAATCAGGTCGGCCACCATGACGCCCTCCTCGGTCGCCTTGTGGGCGAGCATCGGCCCGCGCACCAGGTCGCCCACGGCCCAGACGTTCGTCACACCGGTCCGGCACTCGTGGTCGACCTTGACGAAGCCCCGCTCGTCCATCTCGACGCCGGTCCCCTCCGCCAGCAGGCCGGATGAATTCGGGCGCCGGCCGACGCAGACGATGACCTTGTCCACGGTCAGCTCGTGAGTGCCCTTCTTGTCCTCGTAGCTCAGGGTGACGCCTTCCTTGCCCGCGGTCGCGCCCTGGACCTTCGCGCCCAGGCGGACGTCGAGCCCCTGCTTCTTGAACTGGCGCTGGGCCTCGCGGGCGATCTGCTCGTCCGCCATCCACAGGAACTTCTCCATGGCCTCCAGTACCACGACGTCGGCGCCGAGGCGCTTCCAGACGCTGCCAAGCTCCAGCCCGATGACGCCGGCACCGATGACGCCGAGCTTGCCCGGCACGGCGTCGAACTCCAGCGCACCCCAGGAGTCGACGATCCGCTCGCCGTCGAAGGGAACGCTCTTGAGCTCGATGGGCTGAGAACCGGCGGCCAGGATCACGTGCTTCGCCTGCAGGATCTGCTGCTTGCCGTCCGGGTCCGTGAACTCGACCTTGCCGTCGCCGAGGAAACGGCCGCGGCCCTGCATCCCGGTCACCTTGTTCGCCTTGAACAGCTGGCCGATGCCGCCGGTAAGCTGTTTCACGATACCGGCCTTCCGCTGCTGCATGGCGCCCAGGTCGAAACCCAGGCCGCCCGTCTCGATGCCGTGCGCACCGAACTCGGCCTGCGCCCGATGATAGAGCTCGGATGACTCCAGCAGCGCCTTGGACGGGATACAGCCGGCGTTGAGGCAGGTGCCGCCGAAGGCGCGGCTACCGTCGTAGTTCTGCCAGTCGTCGATGCAGGCCGCCGTGAGGCCGTGCTGGGCAGCACGGATGGCGGCGGGATAACCGGCGGGTCCGCCGCCGATGACGATGACGTCGAAGCTGTCGCTCATGCTTTCACCTGGACTCGATGTACGGGGCCGCGCAGCGCGCGGCAGGATGGAAAACCAGGCCCGCTTACAGCTGGATCAGCAGCCGCGCCGGGTCTTCCAGGCTTTCCTTGATGCTGACGAGCGTCTGAACCGCTTCGCGCCCGTCGATGATGCGGTGATCGTAGGTCAGGGCGATATACATCATCGGCCGGATCCTGATCTCGCCGTCCACCACCATCGGGCGCTCCTGGATCTTGTGCATGCCGAGGATGGCGCTCTGCGGCGGATTGATGATCGGGGTCGACATCAGCGAACCGAACACGCCGCCGTTGGTGATGGTGAACGTGCCGCCGGTGAGCTCCTCCACGCCGATCTTGCCTTCCCGCGCGCGGCCGGCGAAATCGCCGATGGAGCGCTCGATATCGGCAAAACTCATCAGGTCGGCGTCGCGCAGCACCGGGACCAGCAGCCCGCGGTCGGTCGAGACCGCCACCCCGATGTCGTAGTAGTCGTGGTAGACGATGTCGCTGTCTTCCACCGAGGCGTTCACCACGGGGAACTTGCGCAAGGCCTCGATGGCCGCCTTGACGAAGAAGCTCATGAACCCGAGGCGCACGCCGTGCTTTCGCTCGAAGCTGTCGCGGTACCGCTTGCGGATCTCCATCACGGCGCCCAGGTCCACCTCGTTGAAGGAGGTGAGCATGGCGGCGGTCGCCTGGGCGTCCACGAGGCGCTCTGCGATGCGCGCCCGCATGCGCGTCATCGGCACGCGGCGTTCCTCGCGCGCCCCGCGCGACACCGCGGCCGCGGGCGCCGCCGGAGCCGGCTTTGCGCCCTCGCCCTGCTGCGCCAGGAAGCTCATCACGTCGCCCTTGGAAATCCGCCCGTCGCGGCCGCTGCCGGGGATCTCGGCCGGGTCCAGGCCGTGCTCTTCCACCAGGCGACGCACGGAGGGGCTCAGGCGGCCGGCAGCCTTGCCCGGCTCCGCTGCACTCTCGGGCGGGGCTGCCTCGGAGGCCGTTCGCGAGGGTGCTTGCGAAGCTGCTTCCGGTGCCGGCGTTTCCGCCGCAGGCTCGGCGGCTTCCTGAGCCGGCGCCGCGGCCGGCTCGGCCCCACCCTCCTCCAGCACGGCAAGGATCTCGCCGGCGGTCACCGTGGTGCCGTCGCTGATACGGATTTCTTTCAGCACGCCGTCCGCGGGCGCCGGCACCTCGAGCACGACCTTGTCGGTCTCGAGGTCGGCGAGGTTCTCGTCCCGGCTGACGGCGTCGCCCGGCGACTTGTGCCACGCGACGAGCGTCGCGTCCGCCACCGACTCCGGCAGCTGGGGCACCTTCACTTCGATGCTCATGCTTGATTCCTGGTCGCTTGATTGCTGGTACTGGTGACTTTCCTGGCCATGGCGGCCCGGGGGCTCTTGGTGCCGGTGAGGGCCGCATTAACCAGGCCCTGCTGCTGCTGCTGGTGCAGCTTGAAGTATCCGGCGGCCGGTGCTGCGGCGCCCTTGCGCCCGGCGTAGAACAACTGGTGATGCGGATGCAGCGGTTCCTGCAGCCGGTGACGGATCTGGTACCACGCACCCTGGTTCTGCGGCTCCTCCTGGCACCACACCACTTCCTGCAGCGCGGGGAAGCCGTCGATCAGGGCGGCATAACGCCGGACCGGGAAGGGATAGAGCTGCTCGAGCCGGACGATGGCGACATTGTCGAGCCCCTGCTCGCGGCGCGCCTCGAGCAGGTCGAAATAGACCTTGCCGCTGCACAGCACCACGCGGTTCACGGCCTCGGGTGCGATCTCGTCGACCTCGGGGATCATCCGCAGGAAACGGCCCTCGGACAGCGTCTCGAGCGGCGACACCGAGAGCTTGTGGCGCAGCAGGCTCTTCGGCGTCAGCACCACCGTCGGCTTGCGGAAGGGCCGCACCATCTGGCGCCGGATCAGGTGGAACATCTGGCCCGGCGTGGACGGCACGACCACTGACATATTGTGCTCCGCGCAGAGCTGCAGGAAGCGTTCCAGGCGCGCCGAGGAATGCTCCGGGCCCTGACCCTCGTAGCCGTGCGGCAGGAACAGCATCAGGCCGCAGTAGCGGCCCCACTTGGTCTCGCCGGAGCTGATGAACTGGTCGATGACCACCTGGGCGCCGTTGGCGAAATCGCCGAACTGCGCCTCCCAGATCACAAGTGTGTCCGGGTTGGTGGTCGCATAGCCGTACTCGAAGCCGAGCACCGCTTCCTCGGACAGCAGCGAGTCGGTGATCACGAAGTTCTTCTGGTCCTCCGCCACGTGCTGCAGCGGGATCCAGGGCTTGCCGCCCGACTGCTCGTGCAGCACGGCATGCCGGTGGAAAAACGTGCCGCGACCGCTGTCCTGGCCGGTCAGGCGGATGTCGTAGCCGTCGGTCAGCAGGCTGGCATAGGCCATCGTCTCGGCAAAGCCCCAGTCCATGGGGATCTCGCCCGCCGCCATGCGACGCCGGTCCGCCATGATGCGCTCGACCCGGGGATGGAGCTTGTGCTCTTCCGGCACATGGGTGATGGCGCCGGCGTACTCCGCCACCTGCGCCGGGCTGATCCGCGTCTGGACCGCCTGGCTGAAATTAACCTCGTCGAAGCGCGTCCAGTCGACCGTGAACTTGTTGCCCACGAAGCCGACCGAGGCGGACACCACGCGTCCCTCGTCCAGCCCCTGGCGGTAGGCCTCGACCATCTTTTGAGCCTCGCCCGGCTCGATCACGCCGTCCGCCACCAGGCGGTCCGCGTAGAGCTTGCGCGTCGTCGGCAGGTTGCGCACCACGCCGTACATCGACGGCTGCGTCGCCGCCGGCTCGTCGGCCTCGTTATGGCCGTGCCGGCGATAGCACACCAGGTCGATCACCACATCCTTGCGGAACTTCATGCGGTAGTCGAAGGCCAGCCGGCCGACCAGCGCCACGGCGTCCGGATCGTCGCCGTTCACATGAAAGATCGGCACCTCGATCATCTTCGCCACGTCGCTGCAGTAAGGCGTGGAACGGGCGTCTTCGGGGTCGCTGGTGGTGAACCCCACCTGGTTGTTGCAGATGACATGCACCGTGCCGCCGGTCTTGAAGCCGCGGGTCTGCGACATCTGCAGGGTCTCCATCACCACGCCCTGGCCGGCAAACGCGGCGTCGCCGTGGATCAGGATGGGCAGCACCGTGGACCCGGTCGGATCCTCGCGGCGATCCTGCCGGGCCCGCACCGAGCCGGTCACCACCGGGTTGACGATCTCGAGGTGCGAGGGATTGAACGCCAGCGCGACATGAATGTTGCCACCGGGGGTGCTGATGTCCGAGGAGAACCCGAGGTGGTACTTCACGTCGCCGGAGCGGCGCTGCATCGGGTCGTAGGAGGCGCCCTCGAACTCGGAGAACAGGTCCTTGGGGGGCTTGCCGAGCACGTTCACCAGGACGTTCAGGCGGCCGCGGTGCGCCATGCCGATGACGACTTCCTGGATCCCCTGCGCGCCGGCCTGCTGAATCACGTCGCCGACCAGCGGGATCATGCTCTCGCCACCTTCCAGCGAGAAACGCTTCTGCCCGACATAGCGCGTGTGGAGGTAGCGCTCGATGCCCTCGGCACCGGTCAAGCGCTCCAGCACGTGCCGGCGCTCGTCCGGCTCCAGCCGGCCGCCCGCGGCCGCGGCCTCGAAGCGCCGCTGCAGCCAGAGCCTTTCTTCCGTGTCCGTGATGTGCCCGAGCTCGGCCGCGATGGTCCCGGTGTACACCGCCCTGAGCCGCGCCCGGATATCCTTGAGCTTCATGCGGTCCCGGCCGCCGAAGCCGGCGGTCGCGAACACCGTTTCATCGTCGTCGGCGCCGAGCCCGTGGAACGCCGGATCCAGCTCGGGCAGGGGCTGCGGCTGTGCCAGCCCGAGGGGGTCGAGCCGGGCCGCACGATGACCACGCAGGCGGTACGCCTCGATCAGTCTCAGCACGGCGGCCTGCTTCTCGAGCAGCCCGTCCGGCAGGACCCCGGCCGCCGCCCGGGGCTGGCCGGCACGCGCCGCGAAGTCCCGCTCGATCGGGCCACGAGGGATCTCGACGCCGCCGTTGGCGATGCCGTCGAACCACTGCTTGAGCTCGGGGTCGACCGACCCGGAATCCTGGAGGTACTGCTCGTACAGGGCTTCGATGTAGGGGGCGTTGCCGCCGAACAGGGGACTGGAGGCGTAGCGTTCCTGCAGGGATTTGCTCATGGTGCGGAGCGTGACACTCTTGACGGGTAGGTAATTTTACGCATTCTAAGCGATGTGCTCCCGGGTTGAAACGCAAGACCGACCTGACTTGCAGCGTCTGCCGGACCTCCATAGCATGTCCGTTCAATCCTGAGCGACCGTGCCATGCTGCGTCAGACCCTCTGCCTTGCTCTCCTCGTCCTCGCCTGCGGTGTCGCCACGGGCCAGGACCTGCTGCCCCGGGATCACGGCCTGCAATACGCCGGCAAGCAGGGCTCCCGGCCGGTCCAGGTCGAGGTCACCCTGCGCGAACAGCCGGACGGGACGCTCGAGTACGTCGAATGGGTGCTGCCGCAGGGCTGGGCCCGCTGGCTGACGCGGAACCAGGTGCGGCGCGCAACCCTGTCCTATGACGGCGAGCTGCTCCTGCCGCTTCGCTTCGATCCGGGTGACGGCGCCCTCGAGCCGCCGACCGGCCTCCCGGCCGGTGCTCTCGACGAGTTGTCCGTCCGCCTGCGCGCCCGTGCGGACATCGCCCGCGGCCGGGACTCGGCCGAATACACGGTCTGGCGTGCAGACGGCTCCCTCGAACAATGGAAGCTGCAGGTGGCCGGTCCGGAGAGCCTGGAGACCCCGGACGGCAGTTACCAGGCGATCCGGTTCCGCCTGGGCACGGCGGAGGAATGGCTGGAAGGCTGGTCCGCGCCGCTGCTGGTATTCCACTTCGTGCGCCTCGAGCAGTGGCGCGACGGACGCAAGACGGGCGAGCTGGCCCTCTCCGAGAAACAGCTATAGTCCGCGCGGCTGGCGTCCGCCGCGACCGCCCAGCCGGCCGATCTCGATCACGTCGCCCAGGCGCGGCACCCGGACCCGGGCCGCCGTAGTCCGCTCCAGCTCGCGGCGGAGGCCGGCGCGCGCGTCGTCTTCCCCGTGCACGAGCCACACCGGCGGCGCGCCGCGGAAGCCGCGATACCAGTCGAGCAGTTCGGCCTGGTCGGCATGCGCGGAAAAACCGCCCAGCGTGTGTACTTTCGCTTTCACCCGGATCGCCTCGCCCCAAAGCGAGACGTAGGCATGGCCATCGACGAGCTTGCGGCCGACGGTGCCCCGGGCCTGGTAGCCGACGATGACTAGGTGGGTGCGCGGTCGCCACAACAGGTTTTTCAGGTGATGGCGGACCCGCCCGCCCTCGCACATGCCGCTGGCCGCTACGATGACCAGTCCGGAGCGTGACTTGTTGAGCGCGCGGGACTGCTGGGGCGTGCGGATCATCTCCAGCTTGTCCGCCATGCGGCGGCCGGCCTCACGGCGCAGCCTGGCCGTTTCCCGGTCGTACAGATCGTCGTATTTCTCATAGACCTCGGTCGCCCGGATCGCCATCGGGCTGTCGAGGCACACGCGCCAGTGCTGCAGGCCCCAGTCGTCGAAATGGCGGGCGAAGTGGTAGAGCAGCTCCTGGGTGCGGCCCACGGCAAAGGCAGGGATCAGGATGTTCCCTCCGTCCGCGTGGGCGGCCGCGAAGACCTCGCCGAGCTCCCCGATACTGTCCTCGCGCGATCGATGCAGCCGGTCGCCGTAGGTCGATTCGAGCAGAACCGCATCGGCGTCTTCGACGACGACGGGATCGCGCAGGATGGGCGTGCCGCGAAGGCCGAGGTCGCCGGAGAACACGAGCTTCCGGGTACGGCCGTGCTCGCTCAGCCAGAGCTCGACGATGGCGGAGCCAAGGAT
>JASFEC010000122.1:0-7043 GCA_050125045.1 Gammaproteobacteria bacterium
TGACGCCGGTGACACTGGAGCTGGGCGGCAAGTCGCCGACACTGATCTCGGACGACGTGCCCATCGACCTGGCCGCGGAGCGCATCTGCTTCGGCAAGGCCTTGAATGCCGGCCAGACCTGCGTCGCCCCGGACTATGTGCTGTGCCCCACGGGCCGGGTAGACGAGTTCGTCGCCGCGTTCAGCAAGCAGCTGGCAAAAATGTACCCGGGCATGGTCCGCAACAGCGACTACAGCGCGGTGGTCAACGAGCGGCATTACCGGCGCATCCGGGGTTATATCGATGACGCGCGCGAGCAGGGCGGGGAAGTCATCGAGCTCAACCCCGGCGGGCATTCGCCGGAAACCGGCAGCCGGAAGATGCCGCTGTTCCTGGTCAAGAACGCGACCCCGGAGATGCGCGTGATGCGCGAGGAGATTTTCGGGCCGGTGCTGCCCATCGTCTCCTATCGGCACCTGCAGGAGGCGATCGACTTCATCAACGCCCGGCCGCGGCCGCTGGCGCTGAACCTGTTCGACTTCAACGCCGAGCGGCGTGACCGGGTACTGGCCGAGACGCACGCCGGCGGCGTCTGCATCAACGACGCGGTGAGCCAGTTCATCGCCGAGGACCTGCCCTTCGGCGGCGTGGGCGAGTCCGGCATGGGCCACTACCACGGCTACGAGGGCTTCCTCACCTTCTCGCACGCCAAGGCCGTGTTCCAGCGGCCGCGGATCAACACCGGCAAGGTGCTGTACGCGCCCCATGGCGGCTGGCTGCAGCGCCTGGTCTACTGGCTGTACCTGCGCTGAGCGCCCGGCGGACGGATCACGGCGCATGTGGCTGACGGTCGAGGGGATCGAGCAGGCCTACGGCGAGCAGGAGGTCCTCAAGGCCCTGTCCTTCGGCGTCCGGGCGGGCGCCATCGGCTGCCTGCTCGGGCCCAGCGGCTGTGGCAAGACCACGGCCCTGCGGTGCATCGCGGGCTTCGAGAGCGTCCGGGCGGGGCGCATCCTGGTCAACGGCGAGGTGCTGAGCAGCCCCGGTTTCACGGTGCCCCCGGAGAAACGGGGGCTCGGCATGGTGTTCCAGCAGTACGCGCTGTTCCCTCATCTCGACGTGGCCGCCAACGTGGGCTTCGGCCTGCGCGGCCTCAGGGGCGCTGCAAAAGACCGGCGGGTGGCGGAGGTGCTGGACGTGGTCGGCCTGGCGGGGCGCGAGGGGCTGTTCCCGGACGAGCTGTCCGGCGGGCAGCAGCAGCGCGTGGCCCTGGCCCGCGCGCTGGCGCCGCGGCCGGGGTTGCTGCTGATGGACGAGCCGTTCTCCAGCCTGGACACGGGGTTGCGGGTGCGGCTGGGCACCGAAATCCGCGACATCCTGAAGAAGCTGGGCATCACCGCGCTCCTGGTGACGCACGACCAGGCCGAGGCCTTCGCCATGGCCGACGAGATTGGCGTGATGCGCGACGGGCACCTGGAGCAGTGGGACACGGCCTATAACCTCTACCATCGGCCCGCCAGCCGCTTCGTGGCGGAGTTCGTGGGCGAGGGCTGCTTCGTGCCGGGCGAGACCAACGAGGACGGCACCGTGCAAATCGAGCTCGGCCGCCTGGAAACCACCGAGCCGATGCAGCTCGCGCGGGCGGCCTCGGTCGAGGTCCTGCTGCGGCCGGATGACGTCGTGCACGACGACGACAGCCCCCAGACCGCCACGGTGCTGCGCAAGGCCTTCCGCGGCGCCTCCATCCTCTACACCCTCGGCCTGCCGAGCGGGCGCCGCGTCCTGGCGCTGGTGCCGAGCCACCACGACCACCGGGTCGGCGAGCGCATCGGCATACGTCTCGAGGCCGATCACGTCGTGGTGTTCCCGTCCTGATTCCCGCCCTTGGTTTCCCCGCCGCCCTGTGGAAGAATCCGGGCAAAAGGTTTTGGCATCCGCCAATGAAGGATTGCATAGACGAGCATGGCTTTCGGGCCAACGTCGGCATCATCCTCACCAACGAGGCAGGACGCGTTTTCTGGGCCGGCCGCGCAGGCCGCCCCGGCTGGCAGTTCCCGCAGGGGGGCATCCTCAAGGGCGAGAGCCCGCGCGATGCGATGTTCCGCGAACTCGAGGAGGAGATCGGGCTGACCTGCGCAGATGTCCGCGTGCTCGCCAGCACGCGCGGCTGGCTGCGCTACCGGCTGCCCCGCCGTTACATCCGCCGCCGCTCCCGGCCGCTCTGCATTGGCCAGAAACAGCGCTGGTTCCTCCTGCGCCTCACTTCGGACGAGACCCGCGTGCGCTTCGACTGCTGCGACCATCCCGAATTCGATCGCTGGCGCTGGGTCAGCTGGTGGCACCCGGTAGAGGAAGTCATTTATTTCAAGCGCCGCGTCTATCTCCGCGCGCTGGGCGAGTTCGGCCGCCTGGTGTTCCCGGAGGGCCCGCCGCCCCGGCCCGAGGCGCCGCGCGACGACGCGGCCCGCTGAGGCCGCGTTCCCGCCCGCCCGGTAAGCAGAGTGGAAGAGCAGCGCCTCGTCGTCCGGCCGCATGATCCCCGCCGCGTGCGCCTGCTGCTCGCGGCGGGGGCGGTGGTCGCGCTGCTGGTCGGTTACGGCGTGTTCTACTGGGGGCATCACGCCGGGGGCGGCGCGGGCTCGCGGGCCGAGCGGCAGGCAGCCGAGCTGGGTGTCAGGACGGCGCAGCTGGAGGCCGAGCTGGAGGTGCTGCGCGACGAGCTCAGCCGGGCGCGCACCACGCTCGAGGTGGACCGACAGGCGCAGGAGGAACTCAGGACCGCGCTGGCCGAAAGCGAGGCGCGCGTGGCCTCCCTGAACGAGGAACTCCAGTTCTATCGCCGCATCGTAGTGCCGCCGGAGGGGCGGGCCGGACTCCGGGTGCAGACTTTCGAGGTGGTGCCGGGAGACCTGGCCGGCGGCTACCGGCTGCACCTGCTGCTGGTCCAGAACCCACAGCGGTCGGGCCGGGCCAGCGGGCTGGTCGAGGTCGATCTGCACGGTACGCTGGCGGGCGAGGCCGCCACGCTGGCGCTGCCCCAGCTTGCCGCCGAACCCCAGCCCTACGAATTCCTCTACTTCCAGGACGTCGATGTCGAGGTCATACTGCCGGCAGGCTTCGAGCCGGAGACGGTGGACGTCGGCCTGAAGCCGACCGGCCGCCGGTCCCGGGCGATCGTCGCCAGCTTCCCCTGGGAGCCCTCCAGCTGACACAGGACACGACCATGTTTGGCAGTAAGAAAAGAGAGCAAGCCGCCATCGCGACCCTCCTCGGGATCGGCACGACGGTCAGCGGCAACATCGCTTTTCGCGGCCGCGTGCACCTCGAGGGGACGATCGAGGGCGACGTGACGGGGGAGGCCGGCGACTCGGTGCTCGCCATCGGCAACGAGGGCGCGGTCGAGGGCACCGTCCAGGTGGACACGCTGGTGCTGAACGGCACGGTCCGCGGCGACGTCGTCGCCCGGGAGACTGTCGAGCTGGGGCCGACGGCCCGGGTCGACGGCAACGTGATGTACCACGTCCTGCAGATGTCCGCCGGAGCGTGCGTCAACGGGCGCCTGGTGCACCAGTCCGGCGAGCAGCAGGCCCTGCCGGCGCCGGAGCAGGACGACTCCGGCGACCTCGGTTAGAATAGGCCTCCCTGACAAACGGCAGTGACCAGCACCACCATGGCAACGAACATGACCGAGACGAGCGCGACGGACCAGCCGCTGGTGTTCACGGATGCGGCCGCGACCAAGGTCGGCGAGCTGATCCGCGAGGAGAGCAATCCGGAACTCAAGCTCCGGGTGTTCATCCAGGGCGGCGGCTGCTCCGGCTTCCAGTACGGCTTCACCTTCGACGAGAACGAGGACGAGGGCGACCTGCGGATCGAGAAGTGCGGCGTGACGCTGCTCGTCGACCCGATGAGCGTCCAGTACCTCATGGGTGCGGAGATCGACTATCGCGAGGACCTGAACGGCGCGCAGTTCGTGATTCGCAACCCCAACGCTTCGACGACCTGCGGCTGCGGCTCTTCCTTCGGCGTCTGACGACGTGACGGCGGAGCGCTGAGGTCCGCGCGATGACCGCCGACCCGCGCCCGGAGGTCATCGCCGCCGTCGACCTCGGCTCGAACAGCTTTCACATGGTGGTGGCTCGCCGCAGCAACGGCGAGATCACGATCCTCGACCGGATCCGCGACATGGTGCGCCTCGGCGCCGGCCTCGACGCGCAGGGGCGGATCGCGCCCGAGGCCGCCGAGGCGGCGCTCGCCTGCCTGGCGCGTTTCCGCGAGCGGCTGGCCGCGCTGGAAGCCGGCCAGGTCCGCGCCGTCGGCACCAATACGCTGCGCCGTGCCCGGCGCAGCGCGGGCTTCCTGGCCCAGGCCCGCAAGGCGCTGGGGCATCCCATCGAGGTCATTTCCGGCGTCGAGGAGGCGCGCCTGGTCTATCTCGGCGCCGCCCACAGCCTCCCGGCGCAGGACGGCCGCCGGCTGGTCGTGGACATCGGCGGTGGCAGCACGGAGCTGATCGTCGGCGAGGGTTACGAGGCGCTGCGCCTCGAGAGCCTCTACATGGGCTGTGTCAGCAGCAGCGAGACCTTTTTCCCCGGCGGCGAGATCACCGCAGAGGGTTTCCGCGACGCCCGGCTGTTCGCCCGGCGCGAGCTGGAGCCGATCCGCCAGCCTTTCCGCCAGATCGACTGGGAACAGTCGGTGGGCACCTCCGGGACGATCCGCGCCACCGGGCGCATCCTCCGGCAGCTCGGTGCGACCGGCGGAGAGATCACCCGCGAGGGCCTGGAAATGCTGCGCGAGCGGCTGCTCGCGGCCGGCCAGGTCGCCCGCCACGGCCTGCCCGGCCTCGGCGACCAGCGCGCGCCGGTCTATCCCGGCGGCCTGGCGGTGCTCACGGAGATCTTCGCGGCCCTCGATATCGAGACCATGGTGCCGGCCGAGGGCGCGCTCCGCGAAGGCCTGCTCTGGGACCTGCTCGGGCGCCTCACCGACGAGGACGCCCGCGATCGCAGCGTGCGCAGCCTGCAGCAGCGATTTCATGCCGACGGGCCGCAGGCCGCGCGGGTAGAGGCCACGGCGCTGGCCCTGCTGGGGCGGCTCGCCGAAACCTGGCGCCTCGAGGATCCGGAGTGCGCGGACCTGCTGGGCTGGGCCGCGCGACTGCACGAGGTCGGGCTCGATATCGCCCATGCCCAGCACCACCTGCATGCCGCGTACCTCCTGCGGCATGCCGACCTGGCGGGTTTTTCCTTCGAGCAGCAGTGCCGGCTGGCGGGACTCGTCGGCGCGCACCGGCGCAAGATCAGGAAGGAGTTCCTCCAGGACCTGCCGGCGCCTTGGTCCAAGCGCATGCCCTACCTGATGACCATCCTGCGCCTGGCAGTGCTGCTCCACCGCAGTCGCAGCGAGAAGCCGTTGCCGGAATTCGCGCTCGAGGCAAGCCGCCGGAAGCTGAAGCTCGGTTTCCCGGCGGGCTGGCTCGAAAGCCACCCGCTGACGCTCGCGGACCTGGAGCAGGAGGCGCGCTACCTCGGCGCCGTCGACCTGAAGCTCAGCTTCCGCTGAGACGCTGGGCGAGCCGGTCCAGCCGCTCCGCCTGCACGGAGACGCCGTCCCCGTCCGGGCGGACCAGGCGCCGCCAGCTGCCGTCGGGCGCCATTTCCCAGCTGTAGCAGTCGTCCTCGAGATCACGCTCGAGGTCGGCGATCACCCGCCGGCGCAGCGGAGCCCGGGTCACCGGATACATCACCTCGAGGCGGGTGAAGAAGTTGCGCTCCATCCAGTCCGCGCTGGAGAGGAAGACCTCCGCCTTGCCGCCGTTGGTGAACCAGAAGGCGCGGGCATGCTCCAGGAAGCGCCCGACAATGGAATGCACGCGGATGTTCTCCGAGACGCCGGGCACGCCCGCCCGCAGGCAGCAGGTGCCGCGCACCACGAGATCGATGCGGACGCCGGCGCGGGACGCCGCATACAGTGCCTCGATCACTTCAGGCTCCACCAGCGCGTTCACCTTGGCGACGATCCTCGCCGGCCGGCCGGCGCGGGCGTGCTCCGCCTCGCGCCGGATCAGCTCGAGCGTGCGCCCGTGCAGGTCGAGGGGGGCGACGGCCAGCTGCGAGGTGCGCAGGCGGGCGCCGGGACTGGTCAGCAGCATCAGGACCTGGTGCACGTCCCGGCCGAGGCGGCTGTTGCAGGTGAACAGGCTGTAATCGGCGTATTGGCGCGCGGTCTCAGGGTAATAGTTGCCGGTCCCCAGGTGCACGTAGCGGCGCAGCCGACCGCGCGTCTCGCGGCGCACCACCAGCAGCATCTTGGCGTGCGTCTTGTAGCCGACGACACCGTAGACCACGTGCGCCCCGGCCTGCTGGAGGCGGGTGGCCAGCTTGATGTTCTCCGCCTCGTCGAAGCGGGCCATCAGCTCCACCACGACGGTGACTTCCTTGCCGGCCCGTGCCGCATCGACCAGCGCGTCCACCACCGGCGAGTCGGCCCCGGTGCGGTACAGGGTCTGCTTGATCGCCAGCACTTGCGGGTCCGCCGCCGCCTCGCGCAGCAGGTCGAGCACCGGCGTGAAGCTCTCGTAGGGGTGGTGCAGCAGCAGGTCGCCGCGTCGGATGGCGGCCATTATTCCGCCGGGCCCGCGCAGGGCGCGCGGCCGGCCCGGCGCGAAGGCCGGGTACTTGAGGTCCGGCCGGTCGACCAGCTCGACGACCTGGGACAGGCGGTTGAGGTTGACTGGCCCGTTCACCTCGTAGAGGTCGTCGTCGCCGAGGCCGAAGCGGTTGAGCAGGAAGCGGAGCAGGTGGGGCGGGCAGCCTTGCGCGACCTCCAGCCGCACCTCGTCGCCGTACGGCCGCGAGGCCAGCTCGCCCTCCACCGCCCGCAACAAGTCCTCGGCATCCTCGTCGGCGGCCGGCAGGTCGCTGTAGCGCGTGACGCGGAACTGGTGACAGCCCAGCACCTCGAGGCCCGGGAACAGCTCGCCCACGAAGGCGTGCATGATCGAGGAGAGGAAGACGAAATCGTCGGCCCCCGTGCCCTCGACCTCCGCCGGGATCCGGATT
>JASFEC010000123.1:0-7039 GCA_050125045.1 Gammaproteobacteria bacterium
CGCGTTCAATGAAACGCTGGCAAGGCCCGCCGCCTAGAGCACTTCCAGCACGCGCTCGTCGATGATCCGCCAGCCGCCATCACCTGCGGCCAGCAGCACGAGTTCCTTGCTCACGGCCCGCTCGGTCGGCACCGTGCCAAACCGCTGCACGAACCGGGCCCGCACGACCCCGTCAGGCGAGGACTCGACCGCCAGCGTATCGAGGTCGATGCGCGTGGTGGCCGGAATCTCGAAACGCTGCCGCTGCTCGGTCCGCCAGCTTGCGGCATCAGCGTAGCCGGCAGCCGCATAGTCCGCCGCATACAAGCCCAGCCAGCCATCCACGTCACGCGCGCTCCAGAGGCTCGCCCAGCGCTCGAGGAAGGCGGCAACTTCGCCCTCGGCCCCGGTCAGCAACACGCGCCCGTCGGCGCCGGCGGCATCCTGCCGCGGGCGCGCGGCAACGGACGACGACCCGGGCGCCGCATAGAACTCCGGCGGCTCGATGATGCAGTTGTCCGGGTCGTTGGCCAGGCGACCCCCGACGCTGCCGGCGGCCGGGACGCGCAGCGCCGCACTCTGCTCCGGCCTGCCCATGCCGGCGGGAACGACGAGCGCACCCCGGGGCTTGGCGTCCATGTAAGGCGCTGGCTGGCAGGCCGAGCGCAGGGCGCAGCCGCTCAGTACCAGGCAGAGCAGGGTCAGGCCGAGGCCTCGAATAAGAAGTTTCAATGCTTGAGTTCCACTCCGGCGCGAAGCAGTGCGCCCCACACGTCGTCGTAATGCACGGGATCGAGCACAGTCAGTGGCAACCTGATCCCGCTCTCGATGAGCCCCATCCGGGTCAGCGCCCATTTTACCGGTATTGGGTTGGGTTCGACGAACAATGCCCGGTGGAGGCCGCTGAGGCGGTCATTCAGTGCCGCCGCCTTGCGCGGCTCACCATGCCGGGCCGCCTCCACCATGCCGTGCATCAGACGAGGCGCGACGTTGGCCGTGACGCTGATCACCCCGTCGCCGCCGGCGAGCAGAAAATCCATTGCCGTGGCGTCGTCACCGCTCAGCAGGTCCAGCCGGTCGCCGCACAGCGCACGGAATCGCGCCACGCGCTCGGCCCCCGGCACGGCTTCCTTGATGGCGACGATGCCGGGAAGCTCGCCCAGCCGCGCCGTGGTCTCGGGCAGCATGTCGACCGCGGTGCGGCCGGGCACGTTGTAGAGGATGACCGGCAGCCCGCCGTCCCGGGCCACGGCCTCGTAGTGCCGGTACAACCCCTCCTGGGTCGGCTTGTTGTAATAGGGGGTCACCACCAGCGCCGCGGCGGCCCCCGCCCCGGCGGCGGCGCGCGTGAGTTCGATGGCATGCGCCGTGGAATTGCTGCCGGTGCCGGCAATCACCTCGATGCGCCCGGCGGCTGCATCCAGCGCGGCCCGCACCATCCGGTCCAGCTCCGACACGGTGACGCAAGGGGACTCTCCGGTGGTGCCGGCGATGACCACGGCGGAGGTGCCGGCCTGCGCATGCCAGTCCACCAGCCTTCCGAAGGCGGGCAAGTCGAGGGTGCCGTCCTCGTGCATCGGCGTGACGAGGGCCACGATGCTGCCGCCGAACATCGGCTTTCTCCCGGCGCGGGCCGCTATCAAACCAGCCGAAGATGGTATCGGCCGCCCTGCGTAGCGGCAAGCGGCCTGCGCGTCCGCGCCCTTCGCAGCTGCGGGCGATAAGGTTACACTGGCCGTCAGGTATTCCCAGACCCTCCCCTTGGCCGGAACCCAGCCCTTGAACCAACTGGTTGTAATCTCTGCGGTCGGCGGCGACCGCTCCGGGGTCGTGCACGACCTGACCCGCGCAGTGCTCGACTGCGGCGGCAACATCCTCGACAGCCGGATGATCGCGCTCGGCTCCGAGTTCGCCATGCTGCTGCTCGTCAGCGGCAGCTGGCATACCCTTGCCCGCCTCGAGTCGGAGCTGAAGAAAGTCGAGGAAAGCTCGGGCCTGTCGCTGTCGATGCGCCGGACGGAAGAGCGGGCTCCGCGCACCGACCTGCTGCCCTATGCCATCGACGTGGTCTGCCTGGACCAGCCCGGCATCGTCTTCAACCTGGCCAGCTTCCTGGCCAGTCGCGGGATCGATATCGCCGAAATGGCGACTCGCAGCTATTCCGCGGCGCACACCGGGGCGCCGATGTTCTCCGTGCAGATGACCGTCAATATTCCCGGCAACCTGCAGATCGCGGCCTTGCGGGACGAATTCATGGACTTCTGCGACCACCTCAACCTCGATGCCATCATGGAGCCCGTGAAGGGCTGAGAAACTGGAGGAAAGACGCTATGGCGAAGGCCGAAATCGGCAAGAAAGTACCCACCTTCAAGCTGCCCGCTACCGGCGACCAGAAACTCGGTCTCGCGGATTTCAAGGGCAAGAAGCTGGTGCTCTATTTCTACCCGAAGGACGACACCCCCGGCTGCACCAAGGAAGGCCAGGGTTTCAGCGATCACTACAAGGCCTTCCAGAAAGCCGGCGCGGAGATCGTCGGAGTGTCGCGGGACAGCGTGGCCTCGCACGAGAAGTTCAAGGCCAAGTACGGGTTCCCCTTCGCGCTGATCGCGGATGAGGACGAGACCTTGTGCGCCATCTTCGACGTGATGAAAGAAAAGAACATGTACGGCCGGAAGTACATGGGCGTCGAGCGGAGCACGTTCGTGATCGACGAGAAGGGCGTGCTGCGCGCCGAGTGGCGCAAGGTGAAGGTGACGGGACACGTCGAGGCCGTGCTGGAGGCCGTCAAGGCGCTCTGAGCCCGCACACCTGCCCCCACTCCCCTTCCCCGAGCGAGGAGCCGAGGTGACAACACCTGAAGAGACCCGGCGCGTGTTCGTGCTGGATACCAACGTGCTCATGCACGACCCGACGTCACTGTTCCGCTTCGACGAGCACGACATCCACCTGCCGATGGTCGTACTGGAGGAGCTGGACGCCAACAAGAAAGGCATGTCGGAGGCAGCGCGGAACGCGCGCCAGGTCAGCCGGTTCGTCGACCAGCTGATTCACGGGGCCGACAAGCAGCGCATCGATCACGGCATCGAGATTCCGGGCGAGCACCGGCTGAACGGTTCGGGCAACAAGCGCCCGGGCCGGCTGTTCTTCCAGACCCGGCCGAACCAGGCGCTGCTCCCCGACACCCTGCCCGGCAACCGGGCCGACAACTCGATCCTCGAGAACTGCCTGATGCTCCAGGAGGCGCATCCGGACGCCCGCGTGACCCTGGTGTCGAAAGATATCAATCTGCGCATCAAGGCGACCATTCTCGGGGTCCACGCCGAGGACTACTTCAACGACCGGACGCTGGAGGACGCGGACCTGCTGTACTCCGGCGCCGAGGCGCTGGCGCCCGATTTCTGGGAAGTCCACAGCACGGCGATGGATTCCTGGAAGGAGGAAGGCCGGACCTTCTACCGCATCACCGGTGAGCGCGTCCCGTCCTGGCAAGTAAACGAGTTCATCTACCTGGACGATGACAGCCAGTTCGAGGCGGTGGTGCGCGAGGTCGACGGCGACACCGGCGTCATCGAGCTGGCCCAGAGCTATCGGGGCCGCAACAGCGTCTGGGGCATCACGGCCCGGAACCGGGAGCAGAACTTCGCCCTCAACCTCCTGATGTCGGACGAAGTGGATTTCGTCACCATCCTCGGCCCCGCCGGCACGGGCAAGACGCTGCTCACGCTGGCGGCGGCGCTGGCCCAGACCATGGACGAGGGCCGTTTCCGCGAGATCATCATGACCCGCGTGACTGTCCCGCTTGGTGAGGACATCGGCTTCCTGCCCGGCACGGAAGAGGAAAAGATGGAGCCCTGGATGGGGGCCCTGATGGACAACCTCGAGGTCCTGACCCAGAGCCAGGAAGGCGGCGAATGGGGTCGCGCGGCCACCCAGGACCTGCTGCGCAGCCGCATCAAGATCCGCTCGCTGAACTTCATGCGGGGCCGGACCTTCCTCAACCGGCTCATCATTATCGACGAGGCGCAGAACCTGACGCCGAAGCAGATGAAGGCGCTGGTCACGCGCGCCGGACCGGGCACCAAGATGGTGTGCCTCGGCAACGTCTCGCAGATCGACACGCCCTACCTGACCGAGACCACCTCGGGCCTGACTTATGTTGTGAACCGGTTCCGCGGCTGGCGCCATGCCGGTCATGTCACACTCATGCGGGGCGAGCGCTCCCGGCTGGCGGACTTTGCCTCGGAATCGCTCTAGGCTCGGGAACCGCCCGCCCACCAGTCCTGTCCTAAGGTTGGACGGGCATCCATGCCCGCAGGGAGCATAATGCTGAGACGCTGGCTCACACTGCTGATGGCCTGCCTGCTGACGGGCACGGCAGGCGCCGACCCCCGCTGGGACCTGCCGGACATCGGCAGCCCTGCGGACACGGTCTTTACGCGCAGCCAGGCTGAGGCGATCGGGCGGACGGTCCTGCGCCAGCTGCGCGAGCAGGGGAACGTGCTGGAAGACCCGGAGGTGGCCGAGTACATCACCGACCTCGGCCAGCGGATCGCGCCCCACGCCCACGACGGCGAGCACCGCTTCAACTTCTTCGCCGTCAACGAGGACGAGATCAACGCCTTCGCCCTGCCCGGGGGCTATATCGGCATCAACACCGGCCTGATCACCGCCACGCGCAGCGAGAGCGAGCTGGCGGGCGTCATGGCGCACGAAATCGCGCATGTCACCCAGAACCATATTGCCCGCCGCATCGCCGGCACCGGCAAGACGAGCATTCTCGCGACCGCGGCCATCCTCGCGGCGATCATGCTCGGTGCCGGCGGCGACATCCTGCCTGCCGCCATCATGAGCGCGCAGGGGCTGGCCGTGCAGGAGCAGATCAACTACACCCGTGCGAACGAGTACGAGGCCGACCGCGTGGGCCTCGAGTACCTGGCACGCGCCGAGTTCAACCCGATGGGCATGCCCTCCTTCTTCGAAGTGCTGATGCGGCAGGCTTCCATGCCGGGCAGCCGGCTGCCGGAGTTCCTCCAGACCCACCCGCTGTCGAGCAATCGAATTGCCGAGACACGAGACCGGGCGGAGCGTACCGAGGTCCGGGACGTCCACGAAAGCCGCAGTTACGCACTCATGAAGGCCCGGGTGGAGGTCATCAACGCGAGGTCCGCCAACCAGGCCCTGGCCCTGTTCGAGTCGCGGCTGGCCCGGGCGACGTCGGCCGATCCTGCGACTCTCTACGGCTATGGCCTGGCCCTGATGGGGGCCGGCCGCCACTCGGAGGCGGTGTCGACCTTTGCGCCGCTGCTGGCCGCCGGTGACGACGTGGTGGTCTTTCACTCCGCGCTGGGCGAGGCGCTGGTCCTGGCCGGGCGCGAGGCCGAGGGCCTGGCGGTCTTCGAGCGGGCAGTCGACTTGTTCCCGCGCAACCGCCCGCTGGTCGTACGCTACGCCGAGGCCCTGCTGCGGACCCGGAATTTCGAGCGCGCCCATGCCGTGCTGCTCGACCTGTTCAACATCGTGCGGCCTACCCCGCCGCAGGTGCGGCTGATTGCGAACGCCGCCGACGCCGCCGGCCTGCCGGCGGAGGCGCTGTTCTACATGTCCGAGTATCATCTGCTCAACGGCGACCTGCGGATGGCGCTCGACAAGCTCCGCCTGGCGCTGTCACAGCCGGACCTGAAACCATGGCAGCGGGCTCGGTTCGAGGCCCGGATCGCAGAACTGCAGCCCTTCCTCGCTGGGCGCGGCGCCCAGCGGGTGGAAGCCGAGAAGAATGACTGAAGATGCCCTGAGTTCGATGCGGCCCCGGTCGGTCCACCACCGGTCGGCGTGGGCTCGTGCGGGCCGCGCCGCGGTCGCCATCTGCGTGCTGGTCATCGCCTCCGGCTGTGCCTCGACCCGGACGGCAGACGACGAGGCGGCGAACTTCGATCCTTTCGAGCCGGTGAACCGCAAGGTCTTTGCCTTCAACCAGGCGGCGGACCGGTGGGTGTTCAGGCCGATCGCCCGAGGTTATGACTGGATCCTCCCCGCCCCCGTGAAGACCGGCGTGACCAACTTTTTCGACAACCTGTCGACACCCATCTGGGCCCTCAACCACCTGTTGCAGGGTCAGCCGGGCGAAGCCGGCCGCCAGGTCGGGCGTTTCCTGATGAACTCCACGTTCGGCCTGGGCGGCGTACTCGACCCGGCGAGTCAGAACGGGCTGCCGGAAAAGACCGCGCGCTTCGACCAGACTTTCGGCAAGTGGGGGATACCGTCGGGGCCCTACGTGGTCGTGCCCTTCATCGGCCCGAACACGCCGCGCACGGGACTCGCCTGGTACTCCCGCTTCCAGACCGACATTGTGTGGAATTACCTGGACAACAACCGCAGCGTACGCGACAAGCTGGTGGTGCTCGAGTTCGTCGACCTCCGCTACCAGCTGCTTCGGATCGATCGAATGGTGGACGAGGCGCCTGACCCGTATATCTTCACCCGGGAGGCGTTCCGCCAGCGCATGGAGTTCGAAGTCCGGGGCGAGGTCCCGCTCGAAGACGACTTCGATTTCGAGTTCGACGACGAGGTCGGGACGGAGGCTGAGCCTCCGCGCTGAGGCAGGCTCAGCCGGCGGCTTCCCTGTCTCCGCCCCAGCGTTCGGCCCGTCGCAGCAGGTCTTCCACTTCGCTGATCTGCGCAATCGCGCGCAGCTGGCCGGGAACGTGCTGGAACTGGAGCTCCCGGGCGTTGCCCCGGGCCCAGGTGATCCACTCCAGCAACAGTGCCAGGCCCGCGCTGTCGGCCGCCGTTACGCCGGACAGGTCGAGCTCGATGACCGCATGCCCCCGGAACAGCTTCCGGCTCCGCTCCAGCGCCTCTCCGGCGGTTGCGAAAGTCAGCGCCCCCTGGACCAGGAACCGCCCCTCGCCCGTGGACTGGAAATCCACGCGCCCGGTCCGTCCCTGGCCATGATCCGCAGCGGTCAAGAGCCGGCGTTCTCCCCACCGCCCTCGAGTTCGTCGATCACGCCCTGGACGCCTTTGGCGCGGAACTCGCTCGCGTACTGGTTGCGGTAGGTGGT
>JASFEC010000124.1:0-6997 GCA_050125045.1 Gammaproteobacteria bacterium
GACCTGCATGCGGCCGCCGGGGAATTCGCCCGCGCCCACGGCGTCACCCGGCTGTTTGCCCTCGGCCCGGATGCCGCGGCGGCCGCCGCGGCTTTCGGCGACGGCCGTTGCTTCGAGGACCTCGAGTCGCTCGCCGGGGCACTCGCGGGCGAGCTGCCGGGCGACGTGAACCTGCTGGTGAAGGGTTCGCGCTCAATGCAGCTCGACCGGCTCGTCGAGCGCCTCGTGGCGGGGGAGGGCGCCTGAGATGCTGATGTACCTCGCCGAGTACCTGGCGCGCTTCGAGTCCGGCTTCAACGTCTTTCAGTACCTGACGTTCCGGGCGATCCTCGGGGCGCTCACGGCGCTGGCCATCTCGCTCCTGGTCGGCCCCTGGATGATCCGCCGGCTCACTTTCCACCAGATCGGGCAGCAGGTGCGCAGCTACGGGCCGGAATCGCACCTCCCCAAGGCGGGCACGCCGACCATGGGGGGCGCCCTGATCCTGGTCGCCATCGCCGTTGCGACCCTGCTTTGGGCGGACCTGGCCAACCGCTTCGTGTGGATCGTGCTGGCCGTGATGCTGGGCTTCGGCCTGATCGGCTTCGTCGACGACTACAAGAAGCTGGTAGTGGGTGACAGCAGCGGGTTGGCGGCGCGCTGGAAGTACTTCTGGCAGTCGGTCGGGGCGCTGCTGGCGGGTGGCGCCTTCGTCCTCACGGCCACCGACCCCGCCGTGGACCTCGGCCTGATCGTGCCGTTCTTCAAGGACGTGGCGCTGCCGCTCGGCACGGTCGGCTTCATGGCCCTCGTGTACTTCGTCATCGTCGGCTCCAGCAACGCGGTGAACCTGACCGACGGGCTCGACGGCCTGGCGATCATGCCGACCGTGCTGATCGGCGGCGCGCTTGGGCTGTTCGCCTGGGTCACCGGCAACGTGAACTTCGCCGGCTACCTCGGCATCCCCTACGTCGCCGGCGTCGGCGAAATGCTGGTGTTCTGCGCTGCGCTGGTCGGCGCCGGCCTCGGTTTCCTTTGGTTCAACACCTACCCCGCCCAGGTGTTCATGGGGGACATCGGCGCGCTGGCGCTGGGCGCTGCGCTGGGCGCCGTGGCCATCGCGGTGCGCCAGGAGATCGTATTCTTCGTCATGGCGGGCGTGTTCGTGCTGGAGACCGTCTCGGTCATGCTGCAGGTCGCGTCTTTCAAGCTGACCGGGCGCCGCATCTTCCGCATGGCGCCCATCCACCACCACTTCGAACTCAAGGGCTGGGCCGAGCCGAAGGTGATCGTCCGTTTCTGGATCATCACCGTGGTCCTGGTCCTGTTCGGCCTTGCCACGCTGAAGGTCAGATGATCGCGCATCCCCAGGTCCGCAGCCGCTCTCGCACCGCCCGGCCCGTGCTGGTGGTCGGCCTCGGCGCCACGGGCGTGTCCTGCGCGCGCTACCTGGCGCGTCTCGGCCAGCGGGTCCGGGTCATCGACAACCGCGTCGAGCCGCCCGGGCTGGCGCAGCTCGGCGAGCTGCGCGAGACCCTTGAGCTGAGACTGGGAGACTTCGACAAGGCGGCGCTGGAGGGCGTGGCAGAGATCGTCGTCTCGCCGGGCGTGTCCCCGCGCGAGCCGCTGCTCGAGGAAGCGCGCCGCCGCGGGCTCGAGCTGATCGGGGACATCGAGCTCTTCGCCCGCGCAGCCCCGGCCCCGATCGCCGCCATCACAGGCTCCAACGGCAAGAGCACGGTGACTTCCCTGGTGGCGGACCTGGCGCAGGCCGGCGGCCTCCGCGCGCGTGCGGGCGGTAACCTCGGCACGCCCGCCCTCGACTTGCTGGAGGGCGAGGTGCCGGAGCTGTACGTGCTCGAACTCTCGAGCTTTCAGCTGGAGGCCACGAGCTCGCTGCGGGCCCGTGCGGCCTGCGTGCTGAATCTCAGTGCCGATCACATCGACCGCCACGGCACCCTCGAGGCTTATGCCGAGGCCAAGGCGCGCATCCTGCGCGGCGCCCAGACCATCGTGCTGAACCGGGACGACCGACGGGTGATGGCCATGTGGGATGGCCGGACGCCCTGCATCCGCTTCGGTCTGGGAGTGCCGGCGGCGGGCGAGTACGGCCTGCTCGACACGCCGGACGGGCCGGCCCTGGCGCGCGGTAGAAAGCCGCTGCTGCCGGTGAGCCGGATACGCCTGCGCGGCCGGCACAACTACGCGAATGCGCTGGCGGCGCTGGCCATGATCGAGGCCGTGGGGCTCGAGCCGCGGCCTTGCCTGCAGGCGCTGGCCGGCTTCGCCGGTCTGCCGCACCGTGCCGAGTGGGTCGCCGAGCGCCGCGGCGTGGAATACATCAACGACTCCAAGGGCACCAACGTCGGGGCGGCCGTCGCGGCGATTCTCGGCATGGACCGGCCGGTGGTGCTGATCGCCGGCGGCGACGCCAAGGGCGCTGATTTCAGCCCGCTTGCCGACGTTGCCCGGGAGCGCGTCCGCGCCGCCGTGCTGCTGGGACGCGACGCGCCCGCCATCGAGGCGGCCCTGGCGGGCGTCTGCCCGACGGAGCGGGTCGACGGCATCGAGGCGGCGGTGACGGCGGGCGCGCGGCTGGCGCGGCCCGGTGACTGCGTCCTGCTGTCGCCGGCCTGCGCGAGCACCGACATGTATCGCGACTACCGCGAGCGGGGCCGGCGCTTCGCAGATGCGGCCCGGGAGCTGCCGGCATGAGCGCCGCCGCCCCCCGCCTGCGCCCGACCTATGCGCTGGACGGCTGGCTGGCCACGAGCGCCGTGGCGCTCGCCCTCCTCGGCGCCGTAATGGTGACTTCCGCTTCCATCACCATCGCCGAGCGGGTGCACGACCAGCCCTTCTACTTCCTGCTGCGGCAGCTGCTGTACCTCGGCGCCGGCGGGTTCGCGGCTGCTGTGTGCATGGCCCTGCCAACCTCGCTGCTCGAGCGCACTGCGCCGCTGCTCCTGGCGCTGGGCTTCGGGCTGCTGCTGCTGGTGCTGGTGCCCGGCGTGGGCTACGAGGTGAACGGCGCGACTCGCTGGCTCCGCTTTGGACCGCTCAACCTGCAGGCCTCGGAGCCGGCCCGCCTGGCGATCCTCATCTACCTGTGCAGCTACGTGACCCGCCGCAGCGAGTTGCTCGAGGCCGGCTTCCGCGGGCTGTGGCAGCCGCTGCTGGTGGTCACCGCCGCCGGCACGCTGCTGATGATGCAGCCCGATTTCGGCGCCACGGCAGTGCTGTTCGCCGTGGCCATCGCGGTGCTGTTCGTCGGCGGGATGAAGCTCGGCTACCTGCTGCTGATGGGTCTCGCCGGCGGCGCCTCGCTGGCGCTGCTCGTGCTGACCTCCGAGTACCGCATGCGCCGGCTGACCGCTTTCCTCGATCCCTGGGCCGACCAGTGGGGCTCCGGGTTCCAGCTGACCCAGTCGCTGATCGCCATCGGTCGCGGCGGCTGGTCCGGCGTCGGCCTGGGCGAGAGCGTGCAGAAGCTGTTCTACCTTCCCGAGGCGCGCACCGACTTCATCTTCGCCGTCTACGCGGAGGAGTTCGGCCTGCTCGGCGTGTTCGTGATGATCCTGCTGTTCGGCCTGCTGGTCTGGCGCGCCTTCGCGATCAGTGCCGCGGCGGCGGCGGTGCGGCGCCCCTTCCAGGCCTGCCTGGCCTTCGGGCTGGGCGCCTGGCTGGGCATCCAGGCCTTCATCAACATGGGCGTCAACATGGGGCTGCTGCCGACCAAGGGCCTGACGCTGCCGCTGGTCAGCTACGGCGGCAGCAGCCTGCTGGTGACCGGCGCCTCCATCGGCCTGCTGCTGCGCATCCACTACGAGCTGAGCGCCGACGGTCTGGCGCGGCGGCCGCGCCCGCGGAGGAAGGCATGAGCGCGCGGGTGCTGGTGATGGCGGGCGGTACCGGGGGCCACGTGTTCCCGGCGCTGGCCGTGGCGGAGGCGCTGCGCGCGCGCGGCGCGGAGGTGACCTGGATGGGGACGCGGCTCGGCCTGGAGGCGCGGGTCGTGCCCGCCGCGGGAATCCCGGTCGAGTGGGTCACCATCGGCGGCCTGCGCGGCAAGAGCCTGGCAACGCGCCTGGCGGCGCCGTTCCGGATCGGCCTGGCGGTCCTGCAGGCGCTGCGCGTGATCTCCCGCCTCCGCCCGGCGGTCGTGCTGGGCATGGGCGGCTATGCTGCAGGCCCCGGCGGGGTCGCGGCCTGGTTGCTGCACCGGCCGCTGGTGATCCATGAGCAGAATGCCGTCGCCGGCACGACCAACCGCATGTTGGCACGTCTCGCGCGCCGGGTGCTCGCCGCGTTCCCCGGCGCCTTCCCCGCCGGCGTCAATGCCGAGGTGGTCGGCAACCCCGTGCGCCCGGCCATTGCCGCGCTGCCGGCGCCCGACCGCCGCTACGCCGGACGAGACGGCCGGTTGCGGCTGCTGGTGCTCGGCGGCAGCCAGGGCGCGCTGGCCCTCAACGAGGCGGTCCCGGCGGCGCTCGCCCATCTGCCCGAGCCGCTGCGGCCCGAAGTGCGCCACCAGGCCGGCCGCAACACCCTGGAGCAGGCGCGGGCCGCCTATGCCCACCACGGCGTCGAGGCCGAGGTGACGGAGTTCATCGAGGACATGGCGGCCGCCTACGGCTGGGCTGACCTGGCGATCTGCCGGGCCGGCGCGCTGACGGTCTCCGAACTCGCCGCCGCGGGTCTCCCGGCCATCCTGGTCCCGTTCCCGGCCGCGGTGGACGACCACCAGACGCTGAACGGGGGTTACCTGGTGGCGGCCGGCGGCGCGGTCCTGATGCCCGAGAAGCAGCTGGACCACGAGCGCCTCGGCCGCGTGCTCGCCGGCCTGCTGGCAGACCGCGACCGGCTGCTGGACATGGCCCGGCGCGCCCGCGACGCAGCACGGCCGGAGGCGCTGGCCGCCATCGAGCAGGCCTTGCTCGAGGCCGGCGGGCTGGCCCTGGAGGCGGCGGCATGAAGAACCGCATGCGTCGTGTCCACCGCATCCATTTTGTCGGCATCGGCGGCTCCGGCATGGGCGGTATCGCCGAGGTGCTGCTCAACCTGGGCTACCAGGTGCAGGGCTCGGACCTGCGCAGGGGCGCGGTGGTGCAGCGGCTGGAGTCGCTCGGCGCGCGCGTGGTGCTGGGCCATGCGGCCGCCAACCTCGAGGGTGCCGACGTGGTCGTGGTTTCCAGCGCCGTGCCCGCCGACAACCCCGAGGTGGTCGAGGCGCAGCGTCGCCGGATTCCGGTGGTGAAACGGGCCGAGATGCTCGCGGAGCTGATGCGCTTCCGCTACGGCATCGCGGTTGCCGGCACCCATGGCAAGACCACCACCACCAGCCTCATCGCCAGCATCCTCGGTGAGGCCGGCATGGACCCGACGTTCGTCATCGGCGGCCGGCTGAACAGCGCCGACACCCATGCCCGGCTCGGCTCGGGCCGCTTCCTGGTGGCCGAGGCCGACGAGAGCGATGCCTCCTTCATGCACCTGCAGCCCATGCTGGCGGTGGTCACCAACGTCGAGCCCGACCACATGGGAACCTACGGCGGCGACCTCGAGCGGCTGAAGCAGGCCTTCGTCGACTTCCTGCACAACCTGCCCTTCTACGGGCTCGCCGTGATCTGCGTCGACGACCCGGGCGCAGAGGGGCTGCTCGAGAGGAGCGGCCGCGCGGCGCTGACCTACGGCTTCGCCGCGCATGCCGACGTCCGCGCCACGGACTTCCGCCAGGCCGGTCGCAGGTCACGCTTCACCGTGACGCGGCCGGGCGAAGCACCGGTGCTGGAGGTCGAGCTCAACCTGGCCGGCCGCCACAACGTGCAGAACGCGCTCGCGGCCATTGCCGTGGCGCTGGAGCTGGAAGTGCCGGACGAGGCGCTGCTGCGCGCCCTGCA
This sequence comes from Gammaproteobacteria bacterium, assembly GCA_050125045.1. GTDB lineage: Bacteria > Pseudomonadota > Gammaproteobacteria > Steroidobacterales > XN24 > XN24. Next base: position 5,874 of record JASFEC010000124.1, read on the forward strand.
GGGCTTCGGCGGCATCGACCGGCGCATGCAAGAGCTGGGCGAGCTGGCCGCCGGCGACGGCCGGGCCCTGCTGGTGGACGATTACGGCCACCATCCCACTGAGCTGGAGCGGACCCTCGAAGCGATCCGCGGCGCGTGGCCGCAGCGCCGGATCGTGGTGGCGTTCCAGCCGCACCGTTATAGCCGCACGCGCGACCTGATGGACGACTTCGCGCGGGTGCTGTCGGATGCGGACGCGCTGTTGTTGTGCGAAGTCTACCCGGCGGGCGAGGAGCCAATCCCCGGAGCAGACGGGCGCGCCCTGGCACGCGCCATCCGCTCGCGCGGCAAGGTGGAGCCGGTGTTCGTCGAGCAGGTGGAGACGCTTTCGGAAGCGCTGGCCGCAGTGCTGCAGCCGGGGGATGTCGTGGTCACCTTCGGCGCCGGCAGCATCGGCGCGGCGGCGGCCCGCCTGCCCGCCGCGCTCCCGCCGGAATCCGCTGGAGGCGGGTCGTGATGGCCGCCATGCAGCAGACCCCCGTCTTCCAGCCGCGCGGCGAGCTGCGGCGCGATGAGCCTATGGCCCGCCATACCTCGTGGCGCGTGGGCGGCCCGGTGGATACCTGGTACCGGCCGGTGGACGTCGCCGACCTGGCCGGCTTCCTCGCGGCGCTGCCGCCGGAAGTGCCCGTTTACTGGGTCGGCCTCGGCAGCAACCTGCTGGTGCGCGACGGCGGCCTGCGCGGCGCGGTCATCAGCACGCATGGCGCACTGTCCGGGATGGAGCGGCTCGGCAGCCGCGGCATTCGCGCCGAGGCGGGCGTGCCCTGCGCCAAGATCGCGCGCAGCTGCGCGCGCTGGGGCCTCGGGGCCGGCGAGTTCTTCGCCGGTATTCCCGGCACGCTCGGCGGGGCGCTGGCGATGAATGCCGGCGCCTTCGGCGGCGAGACCTGGGACTACGTACGCGCCGTCGAGACCCTGGACCGCGCCGGCGTGCGCCGCCGCCGCGACCGCGACGAGTACGATGCCGGCTACCGCAGCGTGCGCGGCCCCGGGGGTGAGTGGTTCGTCGCCGCGGAGCTCGAGTTCCCGGCCGGGCGCCCCACGACCCAGGCTTCCATCCGGGACCTGCTGGTGAAGCGCAA